>JAJONK010000128.1 GCA_021323355.1 Deltaproteobacteria bacterium | reverse complement strand
TGGTTTCACAGGCGCGCATTGCCGAAGTGGAAGAGGAAATCAACATCTTGACTCTCGGAACCGTTCTGGAAGATTCGCCGATCATCGCGGTTTCCTCAGGCACCGGCCAGGGGCTCAGTGAGCTCAAGCAGCTTGTTTCTCAATCGTTGAAGTCTATCGATAGACCGGCGCCGAGCGGCTACTTCCGCCTCCCGGTGGACCGCGCTTTCGTGTTGCAGGGCCATGGCGTAGTGGTGACCGGCACGGCGCGCAGCGGCGAGATCAGGACTGGCGACCGGGTGCGTTGCCTGCCCGGCGAGCAAATTTTTCGCGTGCGCAGCCTGCAGGTGCACGGAGAATCTGTTGAGCTCGCCGGTTGGGGCCAACGGGTTGCGCTGAATCTCACCGGACCCGATACCGCCGAAGTCGCGCGCGGCCACGTCATCTGTCACGAGAAGATCTGGCTGACTTCAAATCGCTTCGACGCCTATCTGGAAGTCCGGCCGGCGGCGCGCAAGGGCATCAAGAACCATCAGAACGTGAGGGTCCATTTGGGGACCGCGGAACGGCTTGGCAAAGTCATCATCCTCGGCGAAAGGGACCATATCGAGCCGAAGCAATCGGCGTACTGCCAGATCACGCTGGCCGAACCGATCCTGGCTTTGCGCGGCGATCATTTCATTCTCCGCGATGAAACCGCGCAACGGACACTCGCCGGCGGCATGGTGATCAACCCATGGGCCAGAAGACATAAGCGCTCCGACGATCTGCGCGACAAACTCGAAGCGCTACACCGCGGCGACATCACCCAACTGACGGAAGCGTTCCTGGAAGAAAGCGAAGCGTTTGCCTTGCCGCTCGAATCCATTTACCAGTTCCTCGATTGCCGAGAGGAACTGATTCGCAGCTCCATCGACAAAATGAAAAATGTCCGCGCGGTCAGCGCGGAGGGCGAGAAAGTCTACACCACCGAGCCGAAATGGCAGCGTCTGAAAGAGCAGATTTCCAGGATCCTCAAGGATTTCCACGCAACCCATCCGCTGATTCCGGGCATGGATATGGAAGAGCTGCGCGGCAAGCTCGCCTACGAGCTTTCGCCCAAAGTCTTCCGGCTGGTGATCGACGGACTGATCGGTGAACGGCTGATCGCCAAGGAAGAAAACCTGCTGCGGTTAGCCCAGCATAAACTTCAGCTTGGCGGCCAAGACAAGTTGCTGATGGAGCGAATAAAGAAAATCCTTGCCGAACACGAAATGGCGCCGCCGGAGCTGAAACAGATCGAAAAAGACGCGGCGGTGCCGCGCGCGAAATTGGCCGAGGTGCTGCGCCTGCTCGAAAGAGAGCGGTCGGTGGTCAAAGTAGCTACCGATCTGTATTTCCTATCCAGTTGCGTCGACAAGGTTAAGCATCTGCTTTGCAAGCACCTCGCCGACCAGGGTGAAATATCGGCCGCCACATTCCGTGACCTGCTGGGATCAAGCCGGAAATATACCATTGCGCTATTGGAACATTTCGATCGAGAAGGCGTGACTCTGAGGGTCGGCGACGTTCGGCGCCTGAAAGCCGCTTCGATAACTGAAAAGCGTGGCTCAGCGCATTGAATTGAGTTTGCGATCGAACTACACTCACAGGTCTATGATGCTCGGAAAGAAAAAAGCCATTCGGCTGACGCAGTCAGTCAAAGCCGCGGGTTGAGCCGCTAAGCTCGGCCCTGCCGACCTCGTGCAAGTTTTGCACGATCTGCCAAAGTTTAACCACCCGGACATGTTGGTCGGGACGGAGACCTCCGACGACGCCGGAGTCTTTCGCCTGCGGCCGGATCTCGCCATCGTCAACACGGTCGATTTCTTCACGCCGATTGTCGATGACCCGTATACCTTCGGACAGATCTCGGCGACCAATTCGCTCAGCGACGTCTACGCCATGGGCGGCGAGCCCAAGACATGCCTGAACCTCGTCTGTTTTCCAAAAGGGAAGATGGATATCGAAATCTTGGGAGAGATTCTCAAAGGCGGCGCCGATAAGGTTAAGGAAAGCGGCGCAGTGATCATCGGCGGTCACAGCATCATCGACGAAGAAATCAAATATGGGCTGGCCGTGACCGGCACCATTCATCCCGATAAGATCTACCGCAATGTCGGCGTGCAGGAAGGCGACGCGCTGATTCTAACCAAACCTCTCGGCACCGGCATCATCACCACGGCTCTCAAGAAAGGTAAAGCTGCCGAACAAAGCGTCGATCAAGCCGTTCGGTCGATGACCACGCTCAACGCCACGGCGTCTAACGTGATGCGCAAATTTGCCGTGCACGCCTGCTCGGATATAACCGGCTTTGGCATTCTTGGCCATGGTTTGGGAATGGCCAGCGGCAGCGGTGTGACTCTGGTGATCGAATCGGCCAAGCTGCCGCTTCTGCAGGATGCCACCCATTTAGCCGAGAAAGGCTACATCACCGGCGGCTGCAAACGTAATCGCGAGTTTTTGCAGGATAAAATATTCATCGAAAACTCGATCCGTGAGGGGCTGATCGAAGTAGCCTTGGACCCGCAAACTTCGGGCGGACTGCTGATAGCCGTCGCCAACCGACATGCATCACAGCTTCTTGAAGAGCTTAAGAGCGCCGGTGTCGACGCGGCAACGCAAGTCGGCTATGCCACGTCGCTGCAAAAAGCCTGGATACGGCTCGTCTGAACCTGCAACCAGAGTTTTAAGTAACCTGCTAGACTTCTTCACTTCCCAAAATTCTCTGGTCGCTCAATTTATCCCGAGTTCGGAAGTTCCAAGTGACACAGCGATCAAGCGCTAAGCCCTCCAGAGCGAACGCAATGGGCCAGTAGCTTGTAGCGGTCTGCACTCTCCAGTGCTGCGCGAGTCTTCCTGAAAATTGTCAGCCCTTTACCCACGCCATGCGGTAATGGAATTGTTCTTCCTGTGCCTCCGCTCTCCAGGGTTCACCTCTTGATTGGTACGCAATATCAATCTCTACTGCGGAATTCGGGTTTATTGGTCGTCGGCTCGATTCCAGCGACGCAAACTAGATGTTATTTGCCGCTCGCCAACACCGATTTGATAAAACCGCTCTGATCCAACTCGCGCACTAACCGGCTATCGGCGAAATCCTCGGGTTTCGCTCCCCTGGCTTTTGGAAACTGTTTCTCCAATTCTTGTAACAAGCTGGCGATCCCCGCCGGATATGGAGGGACACTGAAACCATTTTCGATGCTCATCTCGTATGTCTCTTCCAGCACTTCGCGGTCGTCGCTGCGAAAATACTTTCCCATGGTCTTCATGGCAAAGGCCTTGTCCTTCTGCCCGCGAACCGCGCCTTCGATATAAGCTCGGAGAAAACGGCGCACGACATCCTCGTTGCTTTTGAGATACCTGCGGGTAGTCACCAGACCGTTGACGTGATACTCGACATCGAGTTTTGACAGGTCCATCAAGTCCTTGAGCTTAACCCTTTTCGCTTGCAGTGTGGCCGGCGGGGAGATCGCCGCCGCATGAACTTTGCCGGTCATCATGGCAGTCACCGTTTCCGCCGGCCCGCCGGTTTGAACCATGGTGACATCGCGCTCCGGATCGAGGCCATGAAGGCGCAACGCGATGCGCGAGGCTAGATCCGATTGAGTACCGAACCGGGTCGTGCCAAATACTTTGCCTCTTAAATCTTCCATACGGCTGATGTTAGGCTGGCTGAAGATCCACCAGTTAAATTTCTTCGCGATAGTCGCGACCACCACCGTATCCGTGCCCGACAGGGCGGCCTGAATCGGACCCGCGCCGCCAGCTTGAATGATCGGCAGCTCTCCCGACAACATCGCCTGCAGTGCCAGCGAGCTTCCGGGAATACTGATGAGTTCGACATTGAGCCCGTTTTTTTCGTAGTAGTTTCCTTCTTTGGCAAACCAGATAGACATCTGCGCCGCCGATGCCGAGCCGCCGCCGCTTCGTAAGTTTTCGAGCTTCTTCTCCTGAGCAAGCAAGCCCGATGACCCAGAGATTGCAGACAAAATCACAGTGCACATTATCAGTCGATAGATGATCATACCTTCTCTCCTCGTCATAAAACGCCCCATCACGGCTCTATATAACACAGCTTTCGCCGCTCTTGTCGAGAAAGCGCCTCAGTGACACAGTCACTTCCGTGCTTATCATTTTAGCGGGCACATCTTAGTAAGGATTCGTAAGAGGACATTCGCATCTCAATTACTTTTTTGGCGCTGTACTTTTCCCTTTGCTGAAATCCTATATACTAGCTTCATCGCAGCTTAGAAACGCGAGCCTGACAATTTGGGCAAATTTCCTTGCCGGCTGCTCAAAAAGATCTTTAGACGAGGCGCGAAAATCCAACCGGCTAGGACAAGGAGACTACCGTGAAAAGAACAAGCACGCTTTGGGTGATCATCTTTGCACTATTTCTAACCGCTTCTTGTGATCAAATTTTTGATCGGGACGGCGGAATTTTTAACTGGCCCGGTTCGGCTCGGGATCTGGAGGGCAGCTGGTACGTTAACGGTGATCGCAATCTACGCGCCGAAATAGTCTCAACCCCGTCGGGGCTAGAAGCGCGCAACGAGCGAGGCCAGGGCAGCCGGCTAGATATCACCGGCGGCGGCAGTGTCCGTGCTCTGGACTGGGAAGGTGGTCTGCGAGGCACTGTCCGGCGCGACCAGATCGAGTGGCAGAATGGCACCACCTGGATGCGGGAGGCGCGTAACCGATAACGAAGCGATCCTCCCATATACCGTGTCCGCTTCCAAGCTGTTCATGGTTGACAGATGCTGTAGGCGTTAAGGCAGCAGCCTTGGTTGGTTTGCGTCGTCAATTATCCTGAAGCCGCGTATTAGCTGCGGCACCAGCAGGCAGCGCGGGTTGTTCATCCGGCAATGCCGGCCACTCGCGCATAAGCCGGCCGTAGCCACTGATCGGATAGGCAAGCCCAAGCTGCGAAAGCACGTACCATAGCATCGCCGGATTGCTGGCAATCACCATCATTCCAAGCTCGCGCTCGATTTTCTCCAGAACTTTGATCGGATCGAGTACCGCGCCTTGAAAATAGATGGCGTCGACAGGATCAGTCGCCCTGAGATTCTTCTTTGTCAGTTCGAAGACATCATCCGGGTCCATGCGTTTGGGTACAGCGAGATTTTCAAAAGGATGCGGTGCCACCGCATCCACTCCTAGCTGCTCCAAATGCCCGCAAATCAGCTGATTCAAACGCTGATCAAACGGCGTCAATAAAAGAACCCGCCGGGCGCGGTAAACCCGAAGCGCTGTAACACAAGCATGCAAAGCCGTCGTGAAAGGAACCGCAAGCGCCGCTTTGAGCGCATCGAAGAGTCCGGGATTAAGCACTTCTGTAGGCGCGGCGGTGAGAATAAGCCCGTCCCAGTATCGCTGTGCGATCAGTTCTTGGAGCCGCTCCACGATGATCTGTTTTTTATCCGCAATTTGATACAGCGATTCGCCGTAGAGCTGCAAACCGACAAAATCGAATTTAACCGATTCGGGAATCATCGGAAGAAAGCTACTGTAGTGCGGCATGGAGCCGGCCCCGCCGCTGACGAAGCCGATTGTAGCTTTGATTGTTTCAGCCATTTGGCAACTCTTCCGTAACCGTGTGAAGGTTCACATTGGAACGTTGATCAATGTAGCCCCTTGTCTCCCGATCTACTGGTCTGCCCCCGTCTCTTTTTGCTATTTCTTCGCCTTGTGGTTATCGATAGCCTGTTTAAGATCATCGTACTCTTCGCATCTGCCAAGCATCGGGCAGGCCTTTTTCAGCGCAGCAAGTTGTTTTTCGGCATTGGCCATTTGATTCAGATCAAGATAAAGCTCGCCCAAATATTCATGGGCGCTGCGATGGTTGGCATCGATCTTTAGGGCGCGCTGATAGTGCTCCATCGATTTATCGAAGTTACCCGTTTTTCTATAGCTATAGCCGAGCATGTTATGGGCATCGGCCTCATTGGGCAGCTCCTGCACCGCCTTGGTGAGATGGCCAACGGCGGCCTTGTAGTCCTTGGCATCGATGGCTTTCCGTCCCGCTTCCATATTCGGATTCTGCGGCCCGGCCTTGGGTTCTGGCAAGTCGGCGAAAGCGCGAGTTTGTGTCAGCACCAGCGCAATCAACGTAATGGCGGCTAATAGCGATTTCATACAGACCTCCTTGTGATGAATGCCGAACTTACCAATGGTGATAGCTGAAAGGCAAGACTTGTTTTTTCAGTCGTCTTAGTTGAACCCATTCTGTCTCCCCTTCTCCCTGTCCCCCGTCTTCCGTCTCCCGTATCTGCCACTATTTTTTTCGCAGGTCCGCTCTAGCCTCGCGGAGCATCGAAAGATCGACTAGACGGTCCACGGGAATCTCAGCGGCAATGCCGGACTCCTGTCTGATTTTATTGAGGATCGACTTCAAAACCGGCTCTTCAATGTCACCGTCGACATTCAACACTTGTTTGATCTGCCGATAACTGTCCGCCGCCACGTTCTGCTCCAAACCGAATTCCTTCTGTATAAATGGAATAACCTCGGCGTCATTCTTGAGAATCATCTCGTTGCTACGCAACACGGCGCGCAATACAGCCTTGATCTGCCCGCGATGATTCTGGATGTGGCTCATTCTTCCCACCAGCCCTCCTTGCACATCGCGCACATCGAAGGTATCGCCGAGATCGACGTAGCCGGCCAAGGTTGCCATGGAGGTATATGGCGCCGTGAGAATCACCGCATCCGCCGCTTTGCCGGTCAGTGCCGCATAGCTGTTTGCAGTGGTATTGGTGGCTATGTAGTTGACCTTGTCACCGGGACCATCGCGGCCGAGCCGTTTCAACACCGTTTGGGCACCATAGTGCGCCAGCGAGCCGATGCCGCTGACGGCAACATTTTTAATCTTCGCCGGCGTCATCCCCGGCTGGCCGATCAGACTGAAACTCAAGCGGGTTTGGATGAATATCAATGCCCTGACCGGCAGTCCTTTCATCGCCGCGCGCAGTGACACTCCGGTCGAGCCGGT
>JAJONK010000001.1 GCA_021323355.1 Deltaproteobacteria bacterium | reverse complement strand
GGCGGAATTGCCATCGACATTGATCTCACCCATCAGCGCAAGACTGGCAACGAGGTTTATGACAAACGCTATGATTCCAACAAATACGGGGGTTTTAGTGTCCTCCATTGCATAGAACACTGGCGCGACTAACTTCGTCCCTGAGATACTCCAGAGCCCGAATGAAAAAAAAATAAGGGCTTGAGCCGAGTTCAGCGTGGCGGTCGAATCGAACGCGCCTCGTTGAAAAAAGATCGCGAATAGCGGAACCGCCAGGACAGCTAAGCCGGCTGTCGCGGGTAAACAAATGAAATTAACGATTCTGAGCGCGTACGCCAGCGTCGCGCGAAGCTCTTTGACGTTACCCGTAACCACCAATGTGGAAAAGCTGGGCAGGGCTGCCGTGCCCAGGGCTATAGCAAAAATTCCCACCGGAAACTCTAAAAATCGATCTGCATAATACAGATAAGAAACGCTTCCGCTCGGCAGAAAGGAAGCCAGCATAGTGCTAACCAGAACGTTGATTTGATACACCGCCGCGCCGAACGCCGCTGGTCCCATCAGATACAACAGGCGACCCAGCCCCGGGTGTTTTAAATTAAAATTAAACCGCAAATGAATACCTTGTTTCAGCAAATAAGGTATCTGAAATAAAAGCTGCGCCGCTCCACCGATCAGAACTCCGAACGCCAGCCCAAGGATCGGTTCATCCAGCAACGGGTAAAACAGAATTGCGCAGGCGATATTGCAGAGGTTGAATAGAACGGGCGACATCGCTGGCGCCATGAAATGGCGCAGTGCGTTGAGTACTCCCATGGCCAAAGCAACCAGACTGACGAAAAAGATATAGGGAAACATCCAACGGGTCAGCGACACCGCCATTTCAAATTTCTCAGGCTCCTGGACAAAACCGGGAGCGAAGAACTGAGTAAGAGGGCGGGCAAAAACGATCCCTAACAATGTAATCAAAGCGAGAAATATAGCTAAAAAGGTAAATACAATTTGCGTGACTTTAATCGCCTCGGCCTTTCCTTCTTTGGCCAGGTAGTTGGTAAAGACCGGTATAAAGGCTACGGTCAAAGCGCCTTCCGCTGTAAGCCGCCGCAAAAGATTGGGTATTCTGAAGGCGACGAAGTAGGCATCGGCGGCACCCTGCGCGCCGAAGAGAAACCCGATAACAACATCGCGAAACAAACCCGAGACTCGGCTGAGCAAGGTGAAAAAGCCTACCACTCCGGCGGCCCGCGTTAATTTCCCGGCTTCCTCGTTCAAATTGACTCCGATAACCCAAGATGGTAGGTAAATGGAAACATTATCTTAGGAGGCTAGCTTTGGCAGTTCATCCGTCGGTAATTAAAAGACACAGGCAAAGTCTGAAACGAAAGGCAAGAAACCAGGAGACGAGATCCAAGGTGAGGACCTTGATCAAAAAAGCGCGCCAAGCAGTCTCAACTCAAACACCCGATTCTCAGGGCGCTGATATCAAGGCCGTCAATAAGGCACTCGGTAAGGCGGTGAGCAAGGGAATCATCAATCGAAATACCGCATCACGCTGGCTTTCCCGGTTGGCACGGGCGGCCGCTCGCACCTCCCCTTCTGCATAGCAAGCGTACCCTCGCTATCCGTCGAATGCGGCCACGGGACTGTCGGCGTTAGAACATCTCCATCAATCTTTGATGCAGCTCTCGCGCAAAACGCTCGACTAGCTGTCCCCGCACCGCGCGGTTTTCTGTCTCGGTCAATTGGATATCAGTCAGCCGACGAACGTCCGACGCGTCCAACGTCCTGGTTTTGAATTCCGAGGAGCTGGTCACTACCGCGGCCCGGGAGCCGCCAGAGATATCCGTCAGGCGCGTGCCTTGGGTTCGCCAGATAATTTCATTTGGCTCTCGACGACGCAGCGATGCATCGACAACCATGGCCGTTTCATACTGAAGCACTTCGTCGTAGCGGTTAACCGAAGCGACATGGCTGTCAAACGAGCGCACGACTCCCGCAACAATCCCGTCGGCTTGATCAAGCGTATCAACCACACGGAGTTGCCCGCGCCGGTAAAATTCGCTACGCAGCGCCGAGGTTAGTTCTTTCTCCAGACCGACATTGCGCGTTTGATTGATGAACGGTTCAATGTAAACCGTCCGAATGTCGTTCGGAAAAGCCTCGCTTCGTCCGGCAAATGAATAGCCGCAGCCAGCTATTAACAGAGCGGCACAAAGGTAACCGAGGGTGGTTAACGCACTGGCCTGTTCCATAGTTTGCCGCAGAGTATTTTTCAAGCCTCATCCCTCCAAGACAATGTTGACCAGCCTCCGCGGTACGTAAACGACCCGCTGGACCTTTTTCCCGCCGATAAAAGCTTTAATCCTTGGCTCTGCCAGAGCGTCAGTCTCAACTTGATCTCTCTGGATATCGGCAGGGACGGTCATTTTCCCGCGCACTTTGCCGTTGACTTGCAAGACGATAAGAAGTTGCTCTTCTTCGAGCGCCTCCGGTGAATACTCCGGCCAGGGTATTTGATCCAGTGGCTGGCTTTTGTTGATGTTTTGCCAGAGTTCGCTCATCAAGTGCGGCACGAATGGATAGAGAAGTTGTATGATCGTTTCCATGCCGGTCCGGATCACCGGCGCAGCCAAGCGTCCTCCGTCCCGGGTCGCGGCAATACTGAGCGCGTTAAAGAGCTCCATAATAGCCGCAATCGCGGTATTGAAGTGAAATCTTCCATCGATATCATCCGTGACCTTCTTGATCGTCCGGTGGATCATGCGACGGAGGTCACGGAGCTCAGCGGCTCCGTTGAGCTGTCCCAAATCGGCATCGTCAACAAGCAGCATTTCTCGATGCTGTGAAACAAAGCGCCACAGCCGACTTAGAAACCGAGACGCCCCCTCTACTCCTTGATCGCTCCATTCAAGATCCTTCTCGGGAGGAGCCGCAAACAAGGTGAATAGCCGAGCCGTGTCGGCGCCATAGGCTGCGACAAGTTCTTCCGGATCGACGATGTTTTTCTTCGACTTGGACATTTTTTCAACGCGGCCCTTTTCGACCGGCCGTGTGCAATGAGGGCAGCGCCATCCAGCCTTTTCCGAACCGGCAAGTTCGGTGGGCAGGAGCCAATTATGCTCCAGGCAGCGATAGGTTTCTTTGCAAACCATTCCTTGGGTAAGAAGATTGGTAAAAGGCTCGTCCATTTTAGCA
Organism: Deltaproteobacteria bacterium; assembly: GCA_021323355.1. Lineage (GTDB taxonomy): Bacteria > Desulfobacterota > Binatia > UBA9968 > UBA9968 > WHTF01. Next base: position 29,894 of record JAJONK010000001.1, on the reverse strand, counting down.
AGCCCAACGTCTCTCAGAGCTTTGGTAAAGAACCGAGCATAGAGCAGGTGCAGCACGGCATGCTCGACACCGCCGATATATTGATCCACTGCCATCCAGTACTCGGCCTGCTTAGCGTCAAAGGGAGCAGTAATCGTTCTCGGAGAAGCGTAACGCAAGTAATACCAGGACGAATCAACAAAAGTATCCATGGTGTCGGTTTCGCGACGAGCGGCGACGCCGCATTGGGGGCACTGAACATCAGTAAAATTTTTACTGGCAGCAAGCGGAGAGCGGCCCTTGCCGGTAAACGGCACATCGATGGGAAGGGTAACAGGCAGCTGATCTTCAGGCACGGGCATGACGCCACAACGCTCACAGTAGATAATCGGAATCGGCGTTCCCCAATAACGTTGCCGCGACACACCCCAATCGCGCAGGCGGTAGCGAACGGCCTTTTTACCCCATCCCTCTTTCTCGAGATGTTCGGCAATTTTTTCTTTTCCGTCGATGTTGCTTAAACCGCTGAACGGCCCGCTATTGACCATCATGCCTTCATCAACATACGCTTCGGTTAAATCTTCGGCGCGCAGAACGCTGCCCGCGGGTTGAATCACAACGCGGATCGGCAATCCATAATTGCGGGCGAATTCGAAATCCCTTTGATCGTGGGCAGGCACCGCCATGACGGCGCCTGTGCCGTACTCCATCAAAACAAAGTTCGCGAGATAAATCGGAATATTTTCACCGGTGAAGGGATTCGTGCAGTACGCTCCGGTGAAGATTCCTTCCTTTTCACCTTCTTCACTGCCGCGCCCCGTCGACTTCTGCTGTTTTACTGTGTCGGTAAATTCTCGAACAGCATCTTCTTGTGGTAGCCCTTGAGAAAGCTTCAAAACCAAAGGATGCTCAACCGCAAGCGAGATAAACGTGGCGCCAAATACGGTGTCAGGACGAGTGGTGAAAACTTTCATCGTTTCCGCACGCCCGACGACCGGAAAGATGATTTCTGCGCCGACGGATTTGCCGATCCAATTGCGCTGCATGAGCAGAACTTTCTCGGGCCAACCAGATAGTCGTTCGAGATCTTGTAACAGCTCCTCGGCGTACTCGGTGATGCGAAAAAACCATTGATCCAATTCTTTCTGAGTCACTATCGATTCACAGCGCCAACAAACGCCTTCAATCACTTGTTCATTAGCGAGGACGGTTTCGCAGGAAGGACACCAATTAACTAAAGAACTCTTCTTGTATGCCAGCCCGCGTTTATAGAACTGTAGAAATATCCATTGATTCCAGCGGTAGTATTCGGGATGGCAAGTGGCAATCTCACGCGACCAATCGTAGGACAGGCCCATGCGCTTGAGCTGCGCTTTCATGTACAAGATGTTCTCTTGAGTCCACTTTTCGGGGTGAATTCCCCGTTCGATGGCAGCATTCTCCGCGGGAAGGCCGAAGGCATCCCACCCCATGGGGTGAAGCACGTTGTATCCGCGCATGCGCTTGTAACGAGCAACCACATCACCGATAGAATAATTGCGCACATGGCCCATGTGAATACGGCCCGAAGGATAAGGAAACATCTCAAGCACGTAGTACTTAGGTTTTCCCTGTTCTTCGGCAGCTTGAAAGGATTTATTTTCCTTCCAGAATTTCTGCCACTTCTCTTCGATTTCTCTGGGTTGGTAACGCGATTCCATGCTGTCAGTGAGCTTTGGCAATCTCTGCATGCGCCAGCTGATCCAACACGCCGTTGATAAACGAGCCCGAATCGCCGGTGCCGAACCGTTTGCCCATCTCGATAGCTTCGTCCAGACTGACATTGAGGGGAATGTCCGGGCAGAAGATCAATTCGTATGCCGCCATCCGGAGAATTAGCAGATCCACTTTGGCCATGCGCACGAGCCTCCAGTTTACCGTGCACTGCTCGATCAATCGATCGATATCGGGACGCTGGCTGACGACGCCGGATACTAAACGGCGCGCGAATTCTTTGGCCGGCGCACTGCCTTCGAAATGGCTGAGGAAGAGATCAACCGCTGCCGCTGAAGCATCCCCGGTAATTTCAATCTGATAGAGAGCCTGAAGGGCCAACTCCCTGCCTTTGCGCCTAATTCCCATGACTAAAAAAATCTTGTGGATATTCTGAACGATCGCACGCCAGTCCCCTCGACCACGACAAATCCATACGGTTATCGAGCAAGCTGGCGCAGCACGTTTACCATCTCAATGGCAGTCAAAGCGGCTTCATATCCTTTGTTCGCATCCTTCACTCCGGAGCGTTCCATTGCCTGTTGCACGTTCTCGGTTGTCAGAACGCCGAAACTGATCGGGATGTGGTATTCCCAAACGGCCTTGCTAATTCCATGGGTTACAGCATCGCAGACATACTCGAAATGCGGCGTATCGCCTCGAATCACGGCACCCAGACACACGAGTGCATCAAATTTTCCGCTGGCTGACATCCTTGCCGCGACGATGGGAATTTCAAACGCTCCCGGCACATGAACCACCGTCAGATCATCATCCGCGCCGCCATGAGTCTTCAGACCTTCCAATGCGCCTTGGAGAAGCTTGACGGTAATAAAATTATTGAATCGGCTGACAATGACGCCGATTTTCATGCCGCGCGCATTAACAGTGCCTTCGATGACTCTGGCCATAAAAGGTTAAGATTTGGCCGGTTTCGCTTCCAGATTGGTTAGTAAGTGGCCGAGTTTTTTTTGCTTGGTGCGCAGGTAATGAATATTGGTGTCACGCGGCGATACTTCGAGAGGAACTCTTTCTTTGACCCTCACCCCGTACTCTTCGATACCAGAAATTTTTCGCGGGTTGTTGGTCAACAGGCGAACGCTTTTCACCCCCAGATCCCGCAGCATCTGAGCGGCGATCCCATAGTCGCGGAGATCTTCTTTAAACCCTAGTTCCAGATTGGCCTCCACGGTATCAAAACCCCGATCCTGCAACGCATATGCTTTAATCTTGTTGGTGAGGCCTATGCCACGACCCTCTTGATGCATATAAACGAGTACGCCTTTGCCAGCCTGATCAATGAGCCTAAGTGATTGGCGGATCTGGTCGCCACAGTCGCAGCGCTCTGAGCCGAAAACATCTCCGGTCAAGCATTCCGAATGCAAACGCACCAGGACGCTGTCAGGATTGCTGATATCCCCCTTAACCAGCGCCATATGCTCGGAAGCATCCACTTCGTTTCGATAAACGATAGCCTTGTACATGCCGCCATGGATTGTCGGAAAGATCTCCTCGGCGGCTCGTTTGACCAAGCTCTCATTGCGCAAGCGATAGGCGATCAGCCGGGTCACGGCCACGACTTTTATTCCCAGCCGCTCCGCGAGCTGTTCCAGATCCGGCAACAATGCCACAGCACCATCATCGTTGAGTATGTGGCAGATCACCCCTGCAGGGGTAAATCCGCACAAGCGCGCTAAATCGATCGAAGCTTCCGCTCGCCCCGAGCGTGCCAGTACTCCCCCGGAGCGCGCTTGGATCGGCTGGATATGTCCCGGAACGATTAAGTCCGCGTGTTTTGATTGATCTGCAACAGCGACTTGAATCGTATGCGCGCGCCCCTTGGCGGAGACCGCGGGCACACCTTCAAGACGCGCGGAGAAGGCCGCTCCGAATAGATGCCCGGAGAAGTTGCTGCTCTCATGCGGAATCAGCAGAATGCCCAGTTGGCGAATTCGCTCTTCGGTGAGTGCCAGATAAATGACCCCTCTGCCGTGGTGCAGCATCTGATTGATGATGTCGGCGTTGACTTTCTCCGCCGGAACGCAAAAAAACCCGTCGCTGTCTGCAGCCTCCTCATTGACGAGAATAATCATCCGCCCCTGGCGAAGGTCCTCGAGGGCTTCATCAATACTGGAGATGGGCATGGTGGTACCTAAATGGCGTCGAGCGTTAAAGCTGATTTTTAGTTCGTTGGTTAACGAAGTGACGAACGTACTTGCCGATCAGATCTGTTTCGACATTGACTTTATCACCAACCCTAAGGGCGCGCAAATTAGTGTTTTGCAAAGTAAATGGGATAATCGCGACGCTGAACCTTCGGGCGCTGCATCGGTTCACAGTCAAGCTGATTCCATCAACGGCAACCGACCCTTTGGAGACCAGCAGTGATCCCAAACGTTGTGCAAGCCGGAAGGAAAAAAACGTGAAGTCTCCTTTTTTTTCGACCGAATACACAATCCCGACGCCGTCTATGTGGCCGGTAACCAAATGCCCGCCCAGCCGATCCTCGAGCCGCATCGAACGTTCGAGATTGAGCAGTGTGCCAGGTTCGACGGTAGCTAAACTGGTGCGCTCCAATGTCTCCGGCGAAACGTCAAAGGCCACTGTCCTTTTGCCTTTTTGAACGACCGTTAAGCATGCGCCGTTGACGGCGATGCTGGCGCCCAATGGGATCTCCCGAAGCGCCAAACTTGATTCCACAGTCAAAACCGCTGACTGCTTACTGAGCACTAAGCTAGCGACGCGTCCGACATCTTCGATCAGACCGGTAAACATGATGCAGGCGAACCTTCCGGCTTAGCGCAATCGGCCAGCCCCGCTCGTTTCAAGGTATCCTGAAACCAGTAAGTCGGCGCCTGATTTCTGAATTGTCAGATTTTGAAGCATGACAGATTGCTTGATATGTCCGACTCCCAAGCTGTCGATCATGTAACGCCCGTCGCCACCCAGAAGTTTTGGGGCATAGAAAAGCAGCATTTTGTCTACCATCTTCTCTTTCAAAGCGCCGGCAGCGGTGGTTGCCCCGCCTTCAATAAGCACGCTGGCAATGCCGGTTTTGGCCAGTTTTCTCAGCAGCGGAAGCCACCGCACCGCTCCTTCGCGCGCAGGCATCCGCCAAACCGTTGCGCCCAAATTTTCCAGCGCGCGAATCTTACCTGCGGGGGCGGTATCGCTTGTCACAATGATGTTTTTATCGCTGCTGCGCTGGCGCAAAAACTCGGCGTCAAGAGGAATTCGTAAACGCGCATCAAGGATGATCCTCCAGGGATCTCGTCCTCCCGCCATACGGCAAGTCAATTGCGGATTGTCGGTAATCACCGTGCCCGCTCCCACCAGCACCGCATCATAACTATCGCGCAAGCGATGCACGGTGGCGCGAGATTCTTCGCAGCTAATCCAACGGGCATCTCCGCTCGCCGTCGCAATCTTTCCGTCGAGTGACGCCGCCAGCTTGAGCGCAACAAACGGCACTCCGCGAGTGATGAACTTGGTAAATGCCTCGTTCAGTGTTCGACATTCTTCTTCGAGAACACCAGTGCGAACTTTGATGCCCCCCCGGGCGAGCGCGCGCAGTCCTTTACCGGATATCACCGGATTAGGGTCCTTCATGCCGACAACCACTTCCTTGACCCCTGCAGCGATCAAAGCCCGGGTGCATGGCGGTGTTCTACCGTAATGATTGCATGGTTCGAGATTGATATAGAGTGTGGCCCCTTTAGCCTTGGTGCCGGCCTTTTTGAGCGCAACGATCTCGGCGTGGTCGCCGCCGGCAAATTGGTGAAAACCAGATGCGATCATTTTCCCATCGCGCAGCAGCACCGCGCCGACCATAGGGTTGGGGCTGGTCCTTCCGGCGGCTTTCGCAGCAAGGCGGCAGGCCATCCGCATATAGAGCCGATCAAGTTGCTCTTCGCGTCGCAGCCGCACCCGCTAACTCCTTTTCTGTCGCGAAGCGCTTACTCGAGCCGCGGATATTTCTTTTCGTTCCTTGAGAAGCTCCTCCAACTCCACCATGAACTCGTTGATATCTTTGAATGAGCGGTACACTGAGGCGAACCGAACGTAAGCCACCTCATCGGTGTCGTGAAGTTCTCGCATCGTCGCCTCGCCGATCACCGAGCTCAATATTTCTTTTTCCCCGCGTTCCTGAAGGCTTCGCTCGATCCGATCGGCAATGGCTTCGATGGTATTGATGCTAACGGGCCGCTTCTCACAGGCCCGTTTAAGCCCATTGATTATTTTGATCCTCTCGTAAGTCTCCCGACGACCATCTTTTTTCACCACCAATGGCATCATCTCTTCGACCCGTTCATAAGTGGTGAATCGGCGCGAGCACTTGGAGCACTCGCGCCGGCGCCGGATCATATTGCTATCCTTGCTCAAGCGCGAATCGATGACGCGGTTCTCGGTCTCATGACAAAAGGGGCATTTCATCCGATTGTTCCTTCGAGCACAGCCAGCTAGTTCACTTATGTAAACCAGGCAATAGATTATCGCAGGACCGCAGAGTAAATCCTGTGAGGTTGGCGGGATTGATAGGTTGACTATACCGATCAGGTCAATTTGACGGAAGCCGGTGCGGATAAACTGGAAACTTTCTGCACAGCGCGGCCACCTGCTTAGCAACCTCGCTTAAAACGTTTTCATCGCTCACATGGTCGAGCGCCCTGGCAATCAAATCGCCGATCAGAGCCATTTCCTCCTCCTTCATGCCACGACTCGTGACGGCGGGCGTACCGATGCGAATTCCGCTGGTGATAAACGGGGACCGGGTATCGAATGGCACCGCGTTGCGGTTAACCGTAATGTGCGCCCGATCGAGAGTCTCCTGTGCCGCTTTGCCTGTCAGCTCAGATTTCCGCAGATCCACCAGCATCAGATGATTGTCGGTCCCCCCCGAGGTAAGGCGGTAGCCGTTCGAACTGAGAGATTTCGCCAGGGCTTGAGCGTTCTTTACAATTTGCTGTTGATAGATCCTGAACCCTGGATCGAGCGCCTCTTTCAGCGCCACGGCTTTCGCAGCGATTACGTGCATCAAGGGACCGCCTTGCATGCCGGGAAAGACTTTGCTGTCGATTGTTTTGGCATGAGCGGCACGGCACAAGACCATTCCTCCACGAGGGCCTCGTAGAGTTTTGTGAGTCGTGGTGGTTACAAAGTCAGCATAAGGGACTGGGCTAGGATGCACACCCGCTGCAACCAAGCCGGCGATATGCGCCATGTCCACCATCAAAACCGCTCCCACCTCATCTGCAATTTGACGAAATTTAGCAAAGTCTATGATTCGCGGATAGGCGCTAGCGCCGGCAATGATCAGTTTCGGCCGGTGTTCGCGCGCGAGTTTGGCCACTTCATCATAGTCGATGGTTTCAGTTTTTTCTGAGACCCCGTAGGGGATGACACGGTACAGGATTCCGGAAAAATTGACTGGGCTGCCCATCGATAGATGACCGCCATGCGCAAGATTCATCCCGAGATAACAATCGCCCGGCTTAAGCACGGACAGATACACGGTCATATTAGCTTGGCTGCCGGAATGAGGCTGCACGTTTGCATGATCGGCGCCGAAGAGTTCTCGGGCCCTGGCTATGGCCAGAGATTCGACCTCATCGACAAATTCACAGCCGCCGTAATAGCGCTTGCCTGGATACCCTTCTGCGTACTTGTTAGTCATCACGCAGCCCTGAGCTTCCAACACCGCTTCGCTGACGACGTTCTCAGACGCGATCAGCTCCAAATTCTGTTCGAGCCTGTTGGTTTCTTTTTGGATCGAGGCAAAAACTTCGCTGTCGGTTTGCTGCAGAAAAGACATCAATCAAGATCCTTCGCGCTCTTTCCGCTGGTGTTTCTGTGTTCCTAAATCTCGCTCAATTTCAGTTATCTTGTCGAGACGTCGTTGATGGCGGCCGCCGGCAAAAGGCGTGTTAATCCAGATCTCCAAAATCTCGCGGGCGAGGGCAGGTTCGGTGGTGGCTCCGGCGAGAACCAAAACATTTGCGTCATTGTGCTCGCGACTGGTGCGCGCTGTTTCACGATCCTGCACCAAAGCGGCCCGAACATTGGGATATTTGTTGGCTAAGATGGACATTCCAATGCCGGTGGTACAGATTAATATTCCTCGATCCGCCTCTCCTTGTGAGACTTGCTGCGACACCAGCCGGCCAAAGTCGGGATAGTCGACCGATTCACTGCCGTGTGTGCCGAGGTCCTGCACATCAATGTTTTTTGAACGAAGCACGCCGGCCAAGAAATCTTTGAGTTCTACTCCGCCGTGGTCACTGCCCATAGCAATCATGAAATTATTGAGACGGAATCTTCTCCCAGCGAAAGCGAGGTAGCAGGAGTCGTTGTACACTCGTGCGAGCCCGAGTCCTAAATGGCCAAAGCTCCAGCTCCGGATGCATTATCTAACGCCGAAATTTCTGAATGGACCTACAGCTAACGATGATTATCGATATATGAGATGACGTCCTGGACAGTCTTAATTTTCTCGGCATCCTCGTCGGAAATCTCCATCTCGTACTCTTCTTCCAGAGCCATCACCAATTCGACAATATCCAACGAATCCGCGCCTAGATCTTCGATGAAAGATGCTTCAGGAACCACCTCATCCTCGCTTACCCCCAATTGTTCACACACGATCTCTTTTACCCTAGCCTGCACAGATGCCGCCATTTTGTTTTCCTCCTGCTTATTCGCCATTCTTGCTACATGTAAAGTCCGCCATTAACATTCATCACTTGCCCAGTAATATAGGCTGCTCCCGGTCCCGTGAGAAACACCACCAGTTGCGCCACTTCCTCGCTCCTGCCAAACCTGCCCAAGGGAATCGAGCGAAGAAACTCCTCCTGCAGTTGCGGCGATAAATTAGCGGTCATCTCGGTTTCAATAAAGCCCGGAGCCACGGCGTTCACAGTGATCCCGCGCGACGCAAGTTCCCGCGCGATTGATTTGGTAAACCCGAGGATCCCCGCCTTTGTTGCCGCGTAGATTGATTGTCCGACGTTGCCGGTCTGTCCAACTACCGAAGAAAGATTAACGATCCTACCATAACGCTGGCGGATCATGGCACGGCAAACCGATTTGGTACAGAGAACCGTACCCCTGAGATTAGTCCCTATGACCTGATCCCAATCTTGGGCCTTTGAGCGAATTAGAAGAGTATCCGAGGTCACCCCGGCATTATTGACCAGAATATCAACTTTCCCTTGTGCGTCAACGATTTTCTTGACAGCCGCATCAACAGCAGTTTCGATTGCGACATCGAATCGGCAAAGTTCCCCTTGGCCACCGGCGCCGTGAAGCTCTTCGAGCGCCGACTCAGCAGCCTCTTGATTGCCACGGTAATTAATCACCACGTATGCTCCCGCTTGACCGAGAGCCACGGCGATAGCCCGACCAATGCCGCGACTTGCGCCTGTCACCAGAGCGACTTGCCCGTTCAATTTCATTTGATGTCATTCCTTAAGCGGGCAAGGTCTTGCGGTGCTTCGAACGTATCAACCTCTATTTTCGGGCTGATCCGCTTCACCAATCCTTTTAGAACTCTTCCAGGACCGACTTCAAGCATTTTAGAGATGCCGAGACTCTCCAATCTCTTGACGGACTCTTCCCAACGTACCGGTCTCATCGCCTGCTCCGCTAGCAATAGCTTGATCCTGGCAGCATCAAGATTCACCTCGGCGTTTACGTTGCTGATAACTCCGACTGTGAATGGACGAATCGTCACATCGTTCAGAATACGTTTCAATCCTTCTGCCGCCGACTTCATCAATGGACAATGAAATGGCGCGCTGACCGGCAGCTCGATAACACGCTTTGCGCCGTCAGACCTGGCACGAAGCATTGCGCGGACTACGGCAGCTTTGGAGCCGGCGATCACAATTTGACCACCCCCATTATAATTGGCCGGTGCGACCACTTCCCCGTCCTCTGCCTGTTTACAGATAGAGCTGACCGCTGCCACGTCGAGACCCATTATAACCGCCATTGCGCCGTTCCCCGATGGCACAGCCGCCTGCATCAAACGACCGCGCTCTCGCACGATCCTTAGGGCGTCGCTGAACGAGAGCGCGCCGACGCACACCAGCGCGCTGTATTCGCCGAGGCTATGACCCGCCACATAAGCCGGTTTAACCGCGGTTTCCGATTGCAAAACGCGGAGCGCGGCTACCGAGACAGCCAGAATGGCCGGCTGTGTGTTCTCAGTGAGTTGAAGATCGGCTTCCGGGCCGTGAAAACATAGCTGGCTGAGTGAAAATCCGAGGGTCTGTTCGGCCTCTTCCAAAGTTTGCGCGGCAACTGGATAGTGCTCGCACAAATCTTTGCCCATACCGACGTACTGGGAACCTTGGCCGGGAAAAAGAAATGCCACATTGTCTGTAATCGCCACTTCAGTTTCTTTCGCTCTGCAGTTGGCCCGATCGCATGACTCGATCAAGGCCGGATCGTAGTCAGCAAAGTTTTGTTTTCAGTTGCGGCCTGAGCCATGGATTCCAAAGCCGCGCTAATGTGACCGTTTACATTCTGTGAAACTGATTCACTGGCAACGCGAATGGCGTTTTTGATTGCCAGCGCAGTTGACCCTCCATGGGCGACAATGGCGACCCCATCCAATCCCAGCAACCGTGCTCCGCCGTATTCGGCGTAATCAAGCTTTCGATAGGCATGCCGCAGCGAGTGTCGGGTCAGCAAATAGCCCAAGCGGCTCAACCAGCTTTTCTCAAAGCCGCTTTTTAAAATTTCGCCGGCAAAGCTCGCTACCCCTTCCATGGTCTTCAGTGCCACGTTTCCTGTAAAGCCATCGCACACGATGACATCGACCTTACCGTTGAAAAAGTCCCGGCCTTCGACGTATCCGACATAGTTTACCGGCGCGCTGTCGAGAAGCTCGCTGGCCGCTCGGGTCAACTCGTTCCCTTTGCTGTCTTCCTCGCCGTTGCTTAGCACACCGACTCGGGGATTGACGATACCCAACCCACGCTCTGCGTACACCGACCCGATGATCCCAAACTGTAGTAACTGGCGCGGCTTGCAGTCGACATTGGCTCCGGCATCGATGATGATGGTTCCCTTAGATGTTCCGGGGACAATGGCTAGAATCGCGGGTCGAGTGACTTGAGGTAACGTGCCGATGACCAGCATCCCGATGGCCATCATGGCCCCCGAGTTTCCGGCGCTGACCACGGCTTCCGCCTCGCCGCGCTTGATCATCTCGAACGCGACCTTCATCGACGAATCTCTCTTCCTCAGCGCAACGCTGGGGGATTCGTCCATAGATACCGTTTGTGTGGCGTTAATAATTGGAAAACGGGGGAGCTTGCCGCCGATGCGCAAACATTCTTGTTCAACGGCGAGTTTGTCCCCGACAAGAATCAATTCCGCATCGACGTCTTGGGCCGCAAGCAGCGCACCCTCAACAACAACCGCCGGGGCATGATCTCCCCCCATCGCGTCGACTGCGATTTTCGGCATAGAGGAATGAAGTACTAACTCTCGTCAACTTTAAGAACGGCCCGGCCGCGGTAGAAGCCGCAGGCACGGCAAGCGCGATGAGGCAGGACGGTTTCGCCGCACTGCGAACACGTGCTCCATTGCGGCGGGGTAAGGCCATCATGCGATCGCCGCTGGTTTTTTACTCGTTTCGAAGTTCGTCTCTTTGGTACAGGCATTTTAACCCTATCCTTCCTGCCGGCAAACGGCAGAACCAATGTTCAGAAAATTGGCAGTAAACTAACGATTGATTTTGAGCGTCCGAAAAATCGCAAGACGCGAGTCGGACGGCGCAGCGGGAACGCAGGCGCACTCTTCAATATTGAGATTAACTCCACAACCACCACACAACCCTCGACAATCTTCACGACACAGCGGGCGGGTCGGCAAGGCCAGTAGAACCTGCTCTTCGATTAACGGCGCTAGCTCTATAATATCGCTTGAGTAGTAACTCAAACCTAGCTCCTCTCGCCTCAACTCCTCAACTTTGCGCTCCGGGCGCGCCGGGTCCGGAACTAACACTATGTCAAACGACTTTTCGACGTCAAACGAATAATTAGCTAAACATCGGCCGCAGCAGCCTTCGAATCTGCCGCCAAAAGATCCCTGGAAAAAAAGCTCCTGCCCCGATCTGTAGTAAACCAGACTTCCATCCAGCACCGGTGGAAAGTGAAAATCCCGATACTTTTCATTCGCGAAAAAGGAATTTAAATCCTCAATCTTCTCTGAAAACATGATTTCTTTGGGAGACTGAGTTATCTGGTCGACGGGAATTTTCATAGCGAAAGAACTGGTTGGCCGGACGATTTGAATATATTGGATTCTGCTCTATTGTCAAGTTGGCCGGTATTACAAACATACAAAAGTCTGTGATTTATCCGTAACTTCCGACGCTGGCTCTCTTCATCAGTAATTCAACCCGCAGTGCTAAAGGCAGCGCTGCTATTTGCCGTTAACGGCATTGTTCGGCGCCAAACGATATTGATGCCGTGGGTCCCCTTCGACCATCGATTGTTCGAACCCGCCGCCGAGGTTCACGATTTTATGCTCCTCTTGACCCTTCTTATGAGGTGCCAAATCGCGCTGATTGAAAAATTTGATGCGATCAACGTGCTGAACAAGGAAATCAGCAACGCGCTAATGACCGTTGACAACCTGGCAATCATCAATAGAATTCACGGGAGAGCTTTAGAAGCGGCGTGAAACCGCGCAGAATAGTACTAGCGACATGCTCGCGGTAACAGCGAGTAAAGTCGCATAAGGAGCAGGACTTTGAACGGCCATCTCGGCTTGATCCATGCCATCATTCCGGCAACAGTAGACATCCGCGTGTCGATCCCAGAAGATCATCCGTCCACCAGGAACCTAGGGTCGGAGCGCACCGGATCCGGAACCGTAGTCGATCCGGAAGGGTACATTCTAACGGTTAATTACGTGGTGACCGGAGCTTCGTCCATTACCGTCACCGTGGCCGAAGGAGAAGAGTATCCGGGTGAAATCGTCACACAGGATCTCGATAGCGGACTCGCGCTTTTAAAAATCCCTGCGCGCGGGCTGCCTTTCCTCAAACCGGCAACCGAACCGGCCGCACTTGGCCAGGCTAGCCTGATCGTTGCGAGCAGCGGAAACAACGAACGAAAAGTGAGCGGAGGCTATGTAACTTCACTGGAACCGTACGACGGCCATTGGGAATACATGCTCGATCAAACGGTGAGAGTGACAGCCGTCAATCCGGGCTTCGGCGGCGGCACATTGGCAAATTTCAAAGCAGAGATGTTGGGCGTGGTTTCCCTGAATCTTGCGGATGTTGGAAAATTCTCATTGGCCATTCCGATCCGCTATTACCTTGATCAGGAGCAGGCGTTCAAACAACGTTCCCTGGTCAGTCAAAAGCCTTGGTTAGGTTTCTATCCCCACTTGCTCGCCGGCCATGTGGTTGTCGGCGGAGTGACGGAAGGGAGCCCGGCTGATCGTCAGGGACTTAAAGAGGGCGACATCATTCTGGATGTTGAGAAAACGCAAATCCGCTCGCGGCGGCAACTCTATCAGGAGCTTTGGAAGAAGCGACCGGGGGAACGCATCTGTCTGCGTGTCTTAAGAAACGAAACCAGTATCGAGCTAAACTTAATCGGCGCCGACCGCCGCAATCGCTATGGCAGCTAGTCGGCGCCACCGACCTTCTGTAATTTACCTTGTCCAGTCACCTTGATGGCGGTTGCCGGAGTATAGGCTTCGGGTTCATAGTTGATCAAGGCTTTATCGCTTTGCTGCAAATCTTTTAATTTGACTCTGCTGCCGGCTTTTTCGATATTCGTTTTGTCATCGACTCCAACCACCTCCTCGCGAACCTTTCCCTTGCGCTCCACTTGGAAGGTAATCGTTCGCTGGCCGACGCTGCTGATGACACCCTCAACTTCGACAGCTTTGGATTTGGTTTGTTTTGTTTCGCCCTTTGTGGCTTTTGCCTCTGCGGGCGGCTTTGCTTCGGCGACAGCTTGGGCCTGGCTCGGTGTCGGTTTTTGCGCGGGTGCGGCCGTTTGCTCCTGAACAGATGAACACGCGATTAAACCCGCAGCGAGCAGGAGCGAGCCGGTTGATAACGTCAAGAAATCAGTTGTTCGCTTCATTTCATTCCTCCGAACCTTTACCCGCAATTCACGAATATGATCGCCCGAAAATTTGTAGAACTTAAAGCATACTTCATTTCAGATTGTCAAGGCGAGTCGGGAACTCTGGCGTTGAGAAAAGCTCCAAAACAACATACGAGTGAGAGCGCATGAGTTCGAGCAAACGAAACGATTTAAATGTGACAACCTATCGAGTCATCTATGGTGATACCGATCAAATGGGCGTGGTCTACTACGCCAACTACCTACGCTGGTTCGAGAGAGGCCGCGGTGAGTTTCTGCGTGCAAGCGGAATTCCGTACGCAACCATCGAGCGACGGGGCATGCATTTTCCAGTTGCGGAGCTGTCATGCCGATACTTCAGACCAGCGCGTTACGATGATCTGATTGTCATCGAGACACGAATAGCTTCGATCAGCCGCGCATCATTGACATTCACCTACCGAATCATGCGCGAGGCTGAAGCCACGCTGCTGGCCTCCGGCTCGACCAAGCACGCCTGTGTCGATGGTCAGGGCAGGATCATGAGAATTGAGGAGGAGCTGATGAAGGCGCTCAAAGTCATGCTTTGCCCACCCGAAGAAACTGCTTGAAAAATGATGCTGCTTATTGATGCTTATTCTTATTATGGATGACGCATCCTATAAGTGATCAGGGACAGATTCACTGGCCTCACGAAGAGCCTCCTCAATCTCGCTTTTAACCTCCGGGTTAGCTTCTGAAAGCAATTTCTGCCGCAGTGTCGCGAGCGCCTCAGATGTACCAATCCGGCCCAGCGCCCATGCGACATGACCGCGAACTAGTGGCTCTTCGTCATTCAGTGCCTTGGTCAGCGCCGGCACGGCTTCAGGCCCGCCATTATTGCCAAGCGCCACGGCTACATTGCGCAAAAATCCACGTCGTTTTGCCCGGACAATGGGACTGCCGCGAAACCGCCGGCGAAATTCCTCTTGGTCGATCGACAGTAGCGCAATCAAATCCGGCGCATAAAGCCCTTGGCGCGGCAAATAAGACGGTTCATCGGTGGAATTCGCTTTAACATTATAAGGACAGACTTCCTGGCAGATGTCGCAGCCGAAAATGTGATTACCGACAAGGGGTCTCAGATGACGTGGAATAAAACCCTTGAGCTCAATCGTAAGGTAGGAGATGCAGCGACGCGCATCCAACAGATAGGGTCCGATGAAGGCGCCGGTTGGGCAGGCTTTTAGGCACAAGTCACATTGACCGCAGCGGTCGCGAATGGCCTGATCATAAGCAAGGGGCAGACTGGTAAACAGCTCACCAAGGAAAAACCAGGACCCTTTTTTCGGCGAAATCAGCTGGGTATTTTTCCCGAGCCATCCTATGCCGGCAGTCCCCGCAAAGTCCCGTTCCAGAATCGGCGCGGAATCAACGAAGGTTCTGCCTTCCACCGTCTCGCCGCCAATCTCACGAAGAAATACGAGCAAGGCTTCCAGTTTGTCCCGAATAATCTCATGATAATCATCACCCCAAGCATAGCGCGAGATCCAGCCGCGCCCGCGTTCTGACGGGGTTGGCCGTTTAAACGGCGTGTAGTAGTTCATTCCCACGGAAATGATTGACACCGCCCAGGGGACAAGCAGCCTTGGATCGCGCCGCAAAAGCTCGGTTCGCTCCATATAATCGAGATCACCGTGAAATTTTTTTCGCAGCCAATCGGCGAACGACTGCTCGTGCGGCGGCAGCCGCACTGGAGAGATTCCAACAAGTTCAAAGCCGAGCCTTTGCGCTTCATTCTTGATGCGCTGAGACAGCTCGGCCAAATTCGGCTCAGCGGTGGAAATCATAAGGCCAGAAAACTCCGGAATTAGATTGACGCGGAACTACAACTGGAGAGCCCAATTTGGCGAGGCTCAGTGAAGCGGACCGCCGCCGCTCGATCCGGTGACAGTGGGGTCCAACAATGGGCGTCTACCGGCAAAGCCGTCCTCAATTCTGTGCCAGTAAGCAATCTCAGGTTCGCCGTATTGCCAACAAAGAAAGACAATCTCTTCTCCCAATAAACAGGGAAAATCGAGCAATCCTTGTTCCACGCCTTTGCACACGCAGCCATGTTGTTGAATCTCATTGACAGCGTCGTTGATCTGCTTGATCAAGGCTGCGATCTCATCGTTCTGCTGTAAACGGCGCATCAGGTTGGGCGTTTCCGGGTCGATCTGCTCCGCGCGAATCACTATTTCGCTCTTGGCGCGCAGGCGCCGTATGATCTCCAGAATGCGTTCGATCGTCGGACGCACTATGGGCAAAAGGGCGTTCGCTTCGTTGATCGTGAACAATCTGGAATAAGGCGAAGATGAATCCATACCCACTTTGGCAGTCGGCACTTTAACGAGAGAAGTTATAGTCCCAGGCCGGTTCGAACAGCTTTAAGTAATGCAATGTTATCGGAATGGCCGGTCATGTGAGCCGTGATTTTGCCGCGGATGGGTCTTCCCAGCAGATAAAAATCCCCGATAATGTCAAGAATTTTATGACGCGCCAGTTCCTCCGGAAAGCGCAAGTCCGTGTTTACGATTTTCTCATCATCGATCAAGATACAATTACTAAGCTTGCCTCCGTTGATCAAGCCGAGCTTTTGCATCTTCTCCATATCGCGCAGAAAACCGAAGGTCCTTGCCGGCGCAATTTCTTCTTTGAACGAAGTCGGACTCTGATGTGTGAATATGTATTCCTGCACGCCGACCGGTTTCGGATACTTCAGAACGTAGT
Organism: Deltaproteobacteria bacterium; assembly: GCA_021323355.1. Lineage (GTDB taxonomy): Bacteria > Desulfobacterota > Binatia > UBA9968 > UBA9968 > WHTF01. The sequence goes on along the minus strand of JAJONK010000001.1, from coordinate 13,311 downwards.
GGACCGAAAACGTCTCCGCTGGTTCAATACTAATCCATTCTCCTCCGTCGTCACCGATGCGATAAGGACGATCAATGACGATTCTCGACCAGCTTTCGTCTTGCTCGTGCAGCCCAGCTTCCTCGATGAGTTCGCAAAACTCCGCCGCCGATCCATCCAAGATCGGAACCTCGCCTTGAACTTTCACTAGCAAGTTCGTAATTCCGTAACTATGGAGGACCGCCAAAAAATGCTCTACGGTCGCAACCGTAAAACCGCGATGGCTCAATGATGTCGCGAATCCCGTTGATCCGACATAATCTAAATGCGCAGGTACGCTGACATCACCTGAGATACCCTCGAATAGGATGCCGCTATTTGGCGGGAGCGGATGCAGAATCAATCCTGTTTTAATACCTGAATGCAATCCTTGACCTGAACTCACCACGCTTTTTCTTAAGGTCTTTTGTCGAATCGATTCGGCGGATGTGACTATCCGCAAAGCTGTACTCACTGTGTCGGTGTCCTCGGCCCCATGGCGCTGGCCGATTTCGGAGAGGCTCTGAGGTACAGGGAGCTCGCCCAGGGCGCGTTGCACGGTATGAAGCAGGCCGTCGAGCGAGACCGGCTTTTCGATAAAATCGAAAGCGCCAAATTTAGTTGCAGTCACCGCCGTGTGGATATTGCCGTGCCCGGAGATCATCACTACATTGGTTGAAGGCTTCTTGCTCTTGATCTCCTTGAGCAAGCCAATACCATCGATTTTCGGCATCCAGATGTCGAGCAGCACAAGCCCAGGTTGCTCCGCTTCGATCATTTCCAGGACGCAAGTGGCATCCGCGGTATCGAGTACCCGATATCCCTCGTCCGTCAGCACTTCTTTAACCGACTCCCGAACCTTGTCCTCATCATCGACAACAAGGATGGTTTTCTGAGATGATAACTCCTTCACCGCCCCTCCATTTTTCATAGCTGCGCAGCCTTCCTTTTAAACTCGTGTAGCGCGCCCTGCTCCCGCACCGGAAACTCTATCACGAACCTGGTGCCGCGCGGTTCGTTGTTCCGCACCCGAATATAACCGCGATGATCTTCGACAATTTGATTGACGATGGTTAGCCCCAGGCCGGTACCCTGTTTTTTAGTGGAAAATCCAGGCTCAAATATTCTAACTCGAGCTTCTGCCGCCATGCCGCAACCATCGTCGGCAACTTCAAGGTAGACAGTGTTCCGAGTGCGATCATAGGCAGTCGCTATCTGCACATGGCCGCCATCGCCAACGGCGGCCACGGCGTTGTCTAATAAGTTAATCATTACCCGTTTGATTTGCTCCCGATCGAGCTCCAACGCCGGCAACTCTCCCTGCCGGAATTCAAAATCGATATGGTTATGTCCTTCCTTAAACAGGAATAGCGCGTCCTGAACAATCACGTTTAGGTCGTTGGGCACCGGCTGAGCCGTAGGTAGTCTTGCGAATTGCGAAAACTCATTCACCAGATTCTTGAGCTCGACCACCTGCTGGATAATCGTCGTCGTGCATTTATCCAGTACCGCGCCGTCCCCCTGCAACAGTTTAGCATAGCGTTTGCGCAGTCTCTCGGCCGAGAGCTGTATCGGCGTAAGCGGATTTTTGATTTCGTGAGCGATTCGCCGCGCCACTTCGCGCCACGCTTCCATCCTCTGTACTTTTTGAATCTGGGTAATGTCTTCGAGAAAAATCATAATACCTAAGCTATCATTAGCATCATCTCTGAGGGTAGCGGCGGTCGCGAATACGGTAAGGAGATGGTCCGGTAGCTGTATCTGCAATTCAGTCTCGCTGCTTTCGCGATCTTTGAGGTTGTCAATCAAGTCGCGCATGACCATTAGCGGCTCGGTTTCAAACGCTTCCCTGTAGTATTTTCCGAGAGCAGCAGAACCATCCACACCTAACATTTGTTCGGCCGCCTTGTTCCAGGAAGTGATCTTCCCATTTGAATCGACAGCAATCACTCCTGCGGTAATATTAGCGAGAAGTGTTTCAACGAACTTGCCGCGGCGCAACAATTCCAGGTTGCTCTTCTTTAAGTCTCGGGTCATCTGGTTGAAAGACTCAACCAAGGTTCCTAACTCGTCATCGCCGGCCGCCTCAATTTGATAATCCCAGTTGCCATGAGCGACTTCGTGAGTCCCCGCTGCCACCTGCTGAATCGGGATCGTGATTCCTTTGGCAAGATAAAGGCCGAACCAAGTCGCGGCGAAAATAATCACCAGGGTAATTAATAGCAGGGTCAGAATGTAACTGTTTTTCACCGGGTTCTTCAGAAAACCAAGGTGTTTGTACTGCTCATAGGACCGGGAGATTTCAAGCGCGCGTTTGGTGATGCTCTTCGGCACGTAATAATCGACTACGACGACTCCCTGAATCCGCTTGCCGCTGTCATAGATCGGAACACCGCCGCGAATAACGTCGCCCTCGCCAAAAGCCTGAGTTCGGGTGACTTCCAGGCCGCGCAGCGCCCGGTTAAGGAAATCGGCTTCAGCTTTGATGCTAACTCCAGTGGGTACCTGGTCGTTGAAAGCCACTACTACCGGCAGGTGATCTGGTGAAAATAATTCCACTGTGCCGAGATTGTACTCACGCTGCTTGATCTGGATAAATTCTTTAAGATCGCTCCGCCGTCCGGTCTCGAACAGCCCCTGTTCAGTGACGCGCCGGCTTAGCTGCCGTGCATAGAAAAGCGCGTTGTTTGCCGAGTTTTGATAATAGGTCTGGCCGATTTCCAAAGATCCCTGAAGCGCGGTCTCGACCTGTATATCGAACCATCTTTCAAAGGAGCGGGTGACGAATCCCCCGGCAATGACGAACAGCAACAGTGTCGGAATCAGCGACAGGCCGACAAATGCAATCACCAGGCGAACTCTCAGCCGTGAGCCCAGGATCCGCCGTTTGCGTTCGAACACCAGCTTCACCAGGTTTCTGACGACCAGAAAAACCAGGAGAATCAGAAGAATGATGTTGATGTTGATTAGGAGAAAGAAAACAATGTTATTGCTGAGAGAATATTCCGACGAAACATCGGGAAGCTGCACCTCGAAGAATGCGAACGCCAGCACCACCAGCGAAGTGATAAGAATCGCCAGCCCTTCACGCTTTCGCCGTTTAGTTTCATCCAACGTGGGCGTGTCGCTGATCTGCTGTTGGGTTTTGGAGGTTTTGCCCATGGCACTTGCTAAGAGACTAAAATGCAAGCAGAATTTTATCTCCTAAAGAGATAGAGAACAAGGCTGATGAGGATGCTGATAACAATGCACGTGGTGATTGGAAAATAAAAACTGAAGCGACCTCGCTGGACGTAGATATCACCCGGCAAATGCCCGAGCCAAGGGATTTTTCCACCCAATGTAAACAGTACTCCGACGGCGATAATTGCGATCCCCAGAATGATCAAAGTTCTACCGAACTCAGGCATAGGGTTCGATCCCGCTGGTTGGGGAGGATTTCAGGTCGTTGCTACTTCAAAACAAAGTAGGTTGGTTCTTGGGAGCACTGCCCTTTTGTCCCTTAGGTTTTTGGCCGAAGTGATTGTAAGCCAACGGCGTCGCCATCCGCCCTCTAGGCGTTCGCTGGATGAAACCCGCCTGAATCAGAAATGGCTCATAGACATCTTCAATGGTGTCTTTTTCTTCGCCAATGGCCGCTGCCAGAGTCTCGATTCCAACCGGTCCTCCGGAGAACTTTTCGATCAGGGTCAATAGCAACATGGTATCCATTTTATCGAGGCCGATGGAGTCAACCTCCAACATCTGTAACGCCTCGACCGTCACCGCGAGCGTAATCCGTCCGGCTGCTTTGACCTGCGCATAGTCGCGCACACGGCGTAGCAGGCGGTTGGCGATTCGTGGTGTGCCGCGCGACCGCCGCGCGATCTCGGCGATTCCGTCCTGTTCGCCAGCCACGCCGAGAATAACAGCTGAGCGCTGGAGAAGATCAGTAAGGGTTTCCGGTGAATAAAAATCTAACCGGAAGCTCAGGCCGAAACGATCGCGGAGCGGCGAGGTCAGCAGACCTGATCTTGTCGTTGCGCCAATCAAAGTAAATGGCTTCAACTCAAGCTTGATGGATCGGGCCGCCGGACCTTGTCCAATCATGATATCGATTTGAAAATCTTCCATGGCGGGATATAGAACCTCTTCGACAATATGGTTGAGGCGATGAATTTCATCGATGAACAAGATATCGCCTTCCTCCAAATTGGTGAGAATCGCCGCCAGATCACCGGCACGCTCGATAACCGGCCCTGAAGTCCCTTTGATATTGACGCCCATCTCACGGGCGATGATGTAGGCCAGGGATGTTTTTCCTAGTCCTGGCGGGCCATGGAACAAAAGGTGGTCTAGAACCTCGCCACGACCGCGGGCTGCCTCGATGGCTACTTTAAGGTTTTCTTTGACGCGATCTTGGCCGACGTATTCCTCGAATCCACGGGGCCGCAGATTTACCTCGTAGTTTAAATCCTCATCGCTTCGCGCCGGCGAGATCTCCCGCGTCTCCAAGGATTTGTCCGAATCGATGATGGGTGAGTGGGCCATGATCAGTGTCAGCGACTCATGCGCCGAAGTACTTCTTTAATCACCTGCTCAAGACTGTGATTGCCCGCTTGAACGCAGTCACGCACGTTCTTTTCAACTTCCACTTTACGATAGCCCAGATTAACGAGAGCCGAAACAGCGTCTTGGAGCAGCTGCGGGTCGCGCCCTTGCGCAGGAGTTTCTGTGGCTTGAGATTCGAGAAGCGCAAAGCGATCACGAAGCTCAACGATCATGCGCTCGGCAAGTTTCTTGCCTACGCCAGGGATCGATACCAAGCGCAACTGATCGCCTCCCTTGATTGCACGGGTGAGTTCATCGGCGGGGATTCCCGACAAAATGTTCAGCGCAAGTTTAGGTCCGATGCCGGCAACGCCGTTGAGTTGCAAGAAAACTTGTTTTTCCGCCGGCTCCTGGAAGCCGAAAAGCTGTAGGGCATCCTCGCGCAAGTGAGTGTGAATATGCAGCCGGACCGGCGCGCCGATCTCCGGCAGATGATAAAACACATTGAGCGGGATGAAGACCTGATAACCGACTCCACCGACATCGACGACGATTTCTCCTGCAACCTTCTGCGCCAGAGTGCCGCTGATTTGAGCGATCACGACTGCTTAATCTTTCGGTTAATTTCAACGCCGTTCGGCATCTCAAGGAAGGATCGACTTGCGCGGCCGCAACGGCGCAATGGTTCTTGGCAGGGCTTCGATAAGGCGCGCGCGCAACACCTGCATATGAAGATGGCAAATAGCCGCGGCGAGCGCGTCCGCGGCGTCGGCCGGCAACTTGCCGCGAAGGCGCAGCAAAGACGCAATCATCATTTGTACCTGCTGTTTAGTGGCGTGGCCATAGCCTACCACCGCGGCCTTGATCTCAACGGCGGCATACTCATGAACTGCCAAACTCCTTCGCGCAGCGGCAAGAATGGCTACGCCGCGCGCCTGACCGAGCTTGAGCGCGCTCTGCGCGTTTCGCGCGAAAAAAACCCGCTCGACGCAAACACCATCCGGATTATAGGAATCGATGACTTCCTCAAGGCCGCGGTAAATGCGCTCCAGCCGAGCCGCCTGCCCCTGAGTGCCCGCCGTAATCACCGTGCCATGCGCCAGATGAATCAATGAAGTGCCTGCCGCCTCAACGACTCCCCACCCGGTGACTGCCGAACCGGGATCGATACCGAGAACCCTGCGCGCCAGCGGCTGCGCATCAGCTCTGCGGCGGACAGGCGAAGGCCAGCTCAACTAGCCTTCTCCATTAACTCACTCGGGATGTTGAAATTAGCCGAAACGCTCTGGACATCGTCATGGTCTTCAAGTTCCTCGGTAAGCTTCAAGATCTGTTCGACATTCTTCTCGTCGACATCAACAGTGTTCTTCGGCACCATGGTGATTTGCGCGCTGGCGATCGCTACTTTTTCGAGTTCGAGCCGTTCCTTGACTTTGTCGAACTCTTCGACGGTTGTAATCACTTCGAAAATTTCATCCTCATCCCTAACATCCTCGGCCCCGGCATCAAGAACAATTGACATTAAGCGATCCTCATCAACTTGCGTTTTTTCGATCGTGATCAGGCCCTTTTTGTCGAACATCCAGGCGACGCAGCCGGCCTCGCCCATATTGCCGCCGTGTTTTGTAAACAGGCGACGAATCTCCGAAACCGTGCGATTTTTGTTATCCGTCAGCACATGCGCCAGTATGGCTGCACCACCCGGCCCATATCCTTCGTATTGAATCTCGTCGTAGGTGACACCTTCAAGCTCGCCGGTTCCCTTTTTGATCGCCCGATCGATGTTCTCGGTGGGCATACTTGCAGATCGAGCCGTGAGTACCGCAGTGCGCAGGCGCGGATTCGCATTAATATCGCCGCCGCCCATTCGCGCCGCAACTGTAATTTCCTTGATCAGCTTGGTGAAGAGCTTGCCCTTCTTCGCGTCTTTTGCGGCTTTCTTGTGCTTGATCGTGCTCCATTTTGAATGGCCTGACATAAACTAAGACACTCCCTTGTAAGTTGTCGGTAAAGTAGCACAATCTCTGCGCTGCGTAAACGGCGCCTAGTTTTGATGATGCGCCTTTTTAAAGCATTACAATTGACCAATCGGGCAAAACCACGTAGTGTGAACGACGTTTTCATGCGCTCAACAGGAACTCACACAGTAGAGATCTACAGGGAGCGAAACAAATCATGTCATTTTACATTAGCGAACTCACCGCGTTCGCGGCCTTTTTCGTGTATGGCAGCTTTTTCGAATGGACTTTACACAAGTACCTCATGCATCAGCCGCGCTGGAAGTATCCATTTCGGGCTCATGCATTGGTTCATCATGGTCTCTTTCGCACGGGAACCGACTATTTTCTGTCGGATAAGAAATATATGAGAAAGGTTCGCTTCGCTTGGTGGAACGCACCGCTGATCATCGCTCTTCACGTTCCTGCAATACTCCTTATACAGCACCTTGTAGGCGCGCCCATACTCGCCGGCGCGTGCGCGGCCATGGCGGTTTATTATGCGCTTTACGAGTATCTGCACTACTGCATGCACATTCCCATGGGGCGGCGCCTCGAGCAAACTCGGTGGTTTCGCTGGCTTGACGCGCATCATCATATGCATCACAAACGGCACCTGAACAACCTCAATGTTGTTTTACCGCTAGCCGATGCCGTATTCGGTAGTCTGATAAGCGCAAAAAAAAGAATTCCTGCGCCGGATCGGCAGCAGGGGGCCTACAGGATGGAAGCGTTGCTAGGTTAATCGATGATTTGGGCATGTCGACCTGGACTCCGGTTCGATGTGCTGGCGCCAGGGATTCGATAAACATCGATCCTGACGGCTTGCCTGGAGTGGGTAACTTGAAGCCGATCTCTGATTTAAAGCTTCATCTCCTGTCGGTAATAGTCATCGGCGTGGCAGCATGTTCCTTGCCGGCCTCGCGAATCCCTCCTCCTGTAACCGCGCCGCGCGTCAGTCAAACCGGCATCGCCTCATGGTATGGGCCCGGTTTTCACGGCAAGCCTACTGCCAGCGGCGTTATATATAACCAACACGACCTCACGGCGGCGCATCAAACATTGCCTCTCGGCACTCGAGTGCTGGTAACCAACTTAGAGAATGGCAGAGCCATAGAAGTTCTGATCAACGATCGTGGACCCTTCGCGAAGGAAAGAATTATAGATTTATCCTATGCGGCGGCGGAAACACTCGGCATGATTGGTCCCGGAACCATCCCGGTGCGGATCGAAGTGGTCGGTAGCGGCGCTGACAAAATATCCTTGATTAAAGATTCGCTCGACTACACGCTTCAGCTAGGCTCGTTTTCAGTACTCGAGAATGCTCGCCAGCTGCGCGACCGGGTCGCATCGACGTTTTCGGACGTCGCCATTGTCCCATTGAACACCAGTACGAGCACGTTTTATCGTGTCCAACTCGGACAATTTTCTACCCGGTCCAGTGCCGAAGAACAAGCGCGACGGGTGACACAAGCGGGGTATCCGGTTGTTATTTTAGAGAAGTGGTAGATCAGTACGGTCGCAACACCTAGGATAACCACGCACAAGTTTTTCTAGGCTCTGGTTAATTGTTGCCGGTTTCTCCAGAGGCGACGACTCTGTCGGCAGCAAGGCGATTTACTGCTCAGGCCAAAGTTTCACTCTCAGGTTTATATTAGACGCGCCGATGACGTGCAGGTCGGGTTGCAGACAAATCGCGGTCCCGAATCGATGCCATTGATTCGGATAAGGCGATATATCAATGGCCGAGCAGATGATAGCGGCGATCTTCTCTTTTTACGCGTTCGTCGCGGATCAGCTTCTCCAGATGCGCCTGAACCGAGAATTCCGCCACCCTTTGCAGGCCGGCGGAGATCTTTGCCTCCGGTTTGCCAACCAAAGGCCCGTGTCCGGGCAGAATCAAATCGATATTGAACTCCAACAGCCGCTCCAACGATTGCAAGTAATCGGTCATGTTACCGTCAGGCGGGTGAATCACGGCCGTTCCGAATCCCAAAATATTGTCACCGCTGAACAGCACCTTGTCGCCTGATTCATAGAAACAGCAGTGGCCCGATTCATGACCTGGAGTGTGCAGGACTTGGAGCTCGCCGCCGCCAAATGGAATTCTGTCTTGGTCGTCGTACCGAAAGTCCTCCTCGCCCAGATAGCCTGCGCGCGAACGGTGAATGCCGAGCTTTGCGCCGGTGCGCTTCTTAAGCGCCAGCGCCCCACCACAGTGATCGATATGGATATGCGTCAGAAGGATCTTTTCGATTTTTTTGACGCCCATGGCTTCGGCCTGTTCGATGATGCCATCCATGTTTCCGTCCGAGCTCAGCGCCACATCGATGACAACCGCGCTGTCCTTGCCGACGATATATTGGTTAGTCCCTTGCAAGGTCATCATGCCCGGGTTATCGGCGGTGAAATTTGCGATGTGAGCTGGTTGAGTCATTATCGGCCTTTCAACGGCGTAGATATTTCCACGGAGTAGTCGCGCAGGGCCGAAGAGAAGCGCCAGACCCGGTCCAATTAACCCAAGCGCTTGTCTCCGATTCATCGGCGTTAGTCGGGAATGCCAGCGGTTGGCCCGAGCTCAATCTTCCTGGAGTGTTCGAATCTTTGGTTCCAGAAATCAGCTTTGTAAAAGTTGCCTGAGCACGAACTCCAAGATTCCGCCGTGACGGTAGTATTCAAGCTCGGCCGGGGTATCGATGCGGCAAATAACCGTGAACTCTTGAACCTCGCCGTCATCCCTCGTCGCTCTCACGGTCAGAGTTTGTCTCAACTTGAGGCCGTCCGAGATCCCGACGATTTCGAAAGTCTCAAAGCCGGTAAGATTATAATACTTCAGGTTTTCACCAGGCTTGAACTGCAGCGGCACGATTCCCATGCCAATCAAGTTACTACGGTGAATACGTTCATAACTCTCGGCGATAACCGCTTTCACGCCTAACAAGCGCGGGCCTTTCGCTGCCCAGTCACGCGAAGAACCGGAGCCGTACTCCTTTCCAGCGACAACTATGAGCGGGATGCCTTCCTTTTGATACTGCATCGCGGCGTCGTAGATTGACGTTTGCTTCTTGTCCGGCAAATGAACTGTCACGCCGCCTTCAGTGCCCGGCGCCAGCATATTTTTCAAACGAATATTTGCAAATGTTCCGCGCATCATGACTTCATGATTACCGCGACGCGCGCCATACTGGTTAAAGTCTTTGGGCAAAACATCATTGTTGGTGAGGTAGCGCGCCGCCGGGCCGTTTCTCTCGATGGAACCCGCCGGCGAAATATGATCGGTGGTAACCGAATCACCGAGCAGCGCTAAGACACGCGCTCCTTTGATCTCCTTAAGCTCGGCCGGGGTTCTCGACATTCCGTCGAAGTAGGGCGCTTCACGCACGTATGTCGACTGCAAATCCCATTGGAAGAGCTCGCCCTGCGGCACCGGCATGTTCTTCCACTGCTCATCGCCTTCGGTGGCCTGGCTGTATTCCTTTATAAACATCTCCGACCGCACCGATTTACGCATAGTCTCTTGAACTTCTTGGGGCGTCGGCCAAATGTCTCGCAAATAAACCGGCTTACCCTCCAAATCATTTCCCAGCGGTTCGTTATAGAGATCGGTATCCATACTACCGGCGAGTGCATAGGCAACTACCAGAGGCGGTGAGGCGAGATAATTGGCGCGGACATTAGGATGAATACGGCCTTCGAAGTTTCGGTTGCCGGACAACACCGCAGCGGCAACCAAGTCCCCGTCCTGAATCGCGTTAACCACTGGCTCAGGCAGTGGTCCGCTATTGCCGATGCAGGTGGTGCAGCCATAGCCAACCAGATGAAAACCGATAGCTTCTAAGTACGGCAGAAGACCGCTATCCTTTAGATACTCGGTCACCACCTTCGACCCAGGTGCCAGACTGGTTTTCACCCAGGGTTTACTCGCCAGACCCTTCTCTGCGGCCTTTTTGGCCAGCAATCCGGCGCCGATCATGACCGACGGATTTGATGTGTTCGTGCAACTCGTGATCGCCGAGATGACAACCGAGCCATGCGTGAGCGCGAACTTGTCGCCATTATTCTGCACAGTGACCGTCTTGTTGACATCCCCACCCTTCATTAGAGACGGCAGGGCTTCTTTGAATGATTTCTTGCTTTCAGTCAACGGTATCCGATCTTGCGGCCGGCGCGGACCCGACAAGCTCGGCACCACCGTTGCCAGATCAAGCTCGAGTGAATCGGTGAACATAGGATCGGGCGAAGAATCGGTGCGGAACATGCCTTGCTCTTTGGCATAGCTTTCAACCAGGTTGATCAGGTGTCGGTCTCGGCCGGTTAGTTCCAAGTAGCGCAAGGTCTCGTCGTCAATTGGGAAGTATCCAATGGTCGCGCCGTATTCAGGCCCCATGTTGCCGATGGTCGCGCGATCGGCCAAGCTCAGACTAGACAAACCTGCGCCGTAAAACTCGACGAACTTCTCAACCACTCCCTTTTTCCTAAGCATCTGCACAACCGTCAAAACCAGATCCGTTGCGGTTGCTCCCTCCGGAAGTTTGCCGTGCAGCTTAAAACCGATCACTTCGGGGATGAGCATGATGATCGGCTGGCCAAGCAGCGCCGCTTCCGCTTCGATGCCACCTACTCCCCAGCCGACGACACCCAAACCATTGATCATGGTCGTGTGTGAGTCGGTGCCGACAACGGTATCAGGATACGCGAAGTGCGCGCCATCTTTTTGCGCGCGGAAAACCACCGGCGCCAGATATTCAAGGTTCACCTGATGGCAAATTCCGGTATCGGGCGGGATCAGGCGGAAATTGTCAAAAGCCGTTTGACCCCATCTTAAGAATGCATAACGTTCGACATTTCGCTTAAACTCTATTTCCGAATTCTTGTGCAACGCATCCGCGCTGCCGAAAAAATCAACTTGGACGGAATGATCGATCACCAGATCGACAGGAGCTAGCGGATTGATTTTTGTCGGATCGCCGCCTAAACGCTTCATCGCCTCGCGCATCGCCGCGAGATCGACCACGGCAGGAACTCCCGTTAGATCCTGCATCAGCACCCGCGCCGGCATAAACGCAATCTCTTTTTCCGACTTAACCTTCGGGTTCCAATTTGCGAGCGCTTCAATGTCGCCCTTGGTAACGTGATGGTTGTCTTCCTGCCTTAACAGGTTTTCCAATAAAACCTTGAGAGAAACAGGCAATCGAGAAATGTTCTGAAAGCCCGCGTTCTCTAGCAAATCGAGCCGGAAAATATCATAGCCTCGATCGCCCACTCTCAGCACCTTGCGCGTGCCGAAGCTGTCCACATACTTCTGTGCCATTGACTGCTCCTTGTATCTCTAACGGAACCTAGGTGAGTCGTCCTATTTTGTAGCTAGCCCGACAGGATAAAGCAACAGGAAGGTTGACAGTTGAGCGGTCCGGAGAAAACCCGAGCTATACACAGCACCGGGCTGCCGCGGCGGGAAAATCTTTTAAACCTTTATCAGGTGCAACTTAGCAACATCAGATTAGCCGCCTAGCTCACCCACCGGGCATGCTGTCCTTACGGATCGCCGGCAATTAGTACACCATTTCGCTGAAAACGCGTGAGAACCGGACCGGAGTGCAATCAGGCTAGAAGCTGCTGACCTTGGAAAGATCAGCGCTGCTCTCCAACACAGGATCGCGTTGAAGGCCCACGGTTGTGTACCCGCTGCAATTTAGCCGCGTTCTGCACCGGATGAGAAAGGTTTCGCTTGGGTTGGGTGAAGCCGCTGATGGGCGACGAGTTTAAAGGCCCGGAACTTCGGCGTCATGCGCGTGAGCTGCTGCATCGAGCAGCCTCTGATCCAATCGTGCTCGGTCGAGAATTACTTTGCCATCGTGCGCCGCGCGAACGGCATCCAAGGAGACAATGAACTCTCCAGAATTCTCAACGTAAATTCTGATCTCATTACGATTTCCCACCCGCACATCGCGCACGGCGCCGCAAGGATGACCACCCTCTTCTAGATAAACTTGAGAGCCGATCTCGATATTTTTTTTCTGGTTATAACTCCATCCTTGTTACGTTTCGAAAACCGTCGGCTGAAGCAGGTATCGCGCTGCCTGCATAGTTAGTCAGTAAAATGGGAATCGAAAGCCTTTGACCTTTCTGATAATCGAACTCTCGATATTCGTGGTTCTATGTTGTCTCGGCCGCAACCTTCGTACCATTAGAGAATCAAAAAACCTATTGCGCGGCGGCTCAAGTCTCCTGGATAGGTCGTGGATTGTACCGGAATACGACATCACGCGATCGGAGTTGTTGCGGCGTCAAGACATTGAGATAGTTAGCAAAATACAAATTAGACTGTTATCGGTACTCCACTCCTCTGTTCGAACCTGCTATGCTCAGCCAATAATTTATAAATGGAGGACTTATGAACGCATCGTATTTCGCGCGAGTATTGATATTGTCTATGTGCGTCGCCCTGGTCGGCGCTTCCGGGGCGGCACAAGCGCAGCCGGCGAAAAGCTATGAGCCCCAGGTCGGCCAAGAAGGCAAGGATGTGGTCTGGGTGCCAACGCCTCAGGCTCTGGTAGACAAGATGCTCGATATGGCAAAAGTAACCCCTAAAGACTTCGTCATTGATCTGGGTTCGGGCGATGGCCGCACTGTCATAACAGCGGCTAAACGCGGCGCCAAGGCTCACGGCATCGAATACAATCCGGACATGGTCGAGCTCGCCAAGCGCAATGCCGCCAAAGAAGGCGTCAGCGACCGAGCCACCTTTGCTAAGGCGGACTTGTTC
>JAJONK010000127.1 GCA_021323355.1 Deltaproteobacteria bacterium | reverse complement strand
GCACAGATGCGACGATCTCATCCAATGCGATCCTGCCACCGGAGAAGTGCTAAGCAAGCACCGCGTTGGCACGTCGAATATGACATTCTCTTTAGAGGCGATTTCGCCGACTATTCTTATCCAGATGGCCTGTCGATATGGCGGTTCGATACCCCGCCACGGTTACGGAATCGGTGAGATTGAGTACAAAGGAACCATTGAAATCTCCGCCGCCCCGCGCAGTATCGACATTGATCTAATGATTTGTTTGTTCCCGGCCTTTGAAGGATATGCGGCGATCGGCGACGGAATCGGGACCGTTCTGTTCCGGCACGCACCGCCCGCTGGAATACTGGCTCTTGGACCGCCGCGAGGGGCGAAGCGCCGCATCCGGGCACGATTGGATGATGAATTTTCTAGTCGACATAACGATGAGCACGCAAACAACCGCGTATGATACGGTGCCGTATACAGGGCATGCGCTGGCGCAAGCGCACCCTGACCGGCTGGCCACGATCGCTATGCTTTTCGGAATGAAACCTGCGGATATTACTCGCGCTCGCGTGCTCGAGCTCGGCTGCGGTGACGGACTCAATCTAACTTCGGTCGCGTTGAACTTGCCGGAAGCGGAATGTGTCGGCATCGATCTGGCCGCGGCAGGAATCCTGAAGGGGCAGGAGCGCGCGCGGGTGCTTGGTCTTAAAAATCTGGAGCTTCGGCAACTCGACATCATGGACGTCGGTGAGAGTCTGGGCCGCTTCGATTTCATCATCGCCCATGGAATCTATTCATGGGTTCCGGAGAAGGTGCGCGATAAGCTGCTGGCAATTTGCAAGCAGAACCTGGGGGAGAACGGCGTGGCTTACGTGAGCTACAACACCTATCCGGGCGGTCACATGCGGGATATGGCACGCGAGATGATGCGCTTTCACGTAAGCGAGTTTAACGATCCCCAGCAGCGCGTCACTCAGGCTCGCTCGCTGATCAAATTCATCATAGATGCTGGCACCGAGCCCGATCTCTACCGCATGGTTCTGCAAAAAGAGCTGGATCGAATCACACAGTTTGCCGATAGCTCGCTTTTCCATGATGACTTATCCGAGTACAACGGTCCGGTATATTTTTATCAATTTGCTGAACACGCCGGGCGCCATGGCTTGAAGTATCTGTCTGAGGCGCACTTTTTTGAGATTCAGACAGGTATTTTCCCCGCCAGAGTAGTGGAAGTGCTAAACCGCATCTCGGACAGCGCTATCGCCAAAGAGCAATACTTGGATTTCCTGAAGTGCCGCCGCTTCCGGCAGACGTTGCTATGCCATGATGACCAGCCGTTAGACGATGACCCACGGCCGGAGAAGGTGAATTCATTTTACATCGCCTCGCCTACTCGGCCCGCTGATGCGAACGCTCGACTCGACTCTCGCGAGCAGTTAACGTTTGCCGGGCCCAAGAACTCATCGCTCCAAACCGATAATCCATTGATCAAAGTAGCAATTTCGGCATTGGGCAAAGCCTGGCCGAGAGCGATCCATTTTCAGGAGCTGCTCGCTCAAGCACGAGGATCGTGCGAGAGAGGATCTTCATTCGCGACTGCCACTGCTGACGACGATGCACGAACGCTCGGCGAGTTACTGTTGAGAGCGTACGCCGGCGGCATTGTCGAATTCAGTCTTGTTCCGCCTCAACTCGTGACAAGTGCAAGTGAAAAACCAATGGTAAGCGCGCTGGCGCGTCTGCAGAGCCTAGAGGGCACCGAGGTTGTAAACCTGCGCCACTTCAATCTCCGAGTAGAAGATTCGTTAACGCGGCGGCTGCTGCAGCTCTTGGACGGCAGCCGGGACCGCGACGCCTTGCTCGGCGATTTAGTGTCGATGATGAGATCCGGCGCCGCAGCCGTGGAAACAGACAATGGCAGGATCACCAACAGCGCCGAGGAGGTACGGGACTTTCTTGCCGCCGAGTTGGAAAAAAGACTTGCTGAGCTGGCCGAAATGGGTCTGCTTGTTGCTTAGATTCTGAGTTAGAAACTGACGAGAGACGAATAGGATAAGATGTCGTCCGATCAAGACGCTTCCCCACAAACGATAAACGTCAACGTTGAGCTTGCAGGACCCGAATGGCGCCTTCAGACAACCATGTCTGTTCCAGCAGAGCCAATTGCGCTGAAAGAAATGCTGCCGCTGTTTTTTTCGTTTGCCGATGCCGTGATGAGCGCAGCGGCTAACGGCGTAGAGCAAAGCGGAGAAAAGATTTCTTGCAAGAAAGGATGCGGCGCCTGTTGCCGGCAACTGGTGCCGATCTCCGAGACCGAGGCGTGCTGGATTCAGGAGTTGGTAGATCGTTTACCTCCTCAAAAACAAACTCAGATTCGGAACCGCTTCGCCGAGGCCCGGCGCCGACTTGCCGAAACCGGTTTAGTGGAAAAGCTGCTCCATCGCGAAAGTTGGGCCGAAGGGACCGTTTCGCCGAGGCCCGTCGCCGGCTCGCCGAAAGCGGTCTACTAGACAAGCTGCTCCATACTGAGAGTTGGGGCGAAGGCGAGGGATGGTCCATTGCGATGTCCTATTTTCGTTTGGGGATTGCCTGCCCGTTTCTCGAAAACGAAGCCTGCTCGATTCATAAAGACCGTCCTATCAAATGCCGGGAGTATTTGGTGACCTCGCCCGCAGCAAACTGTCTGCAGCCGAGTGCGAATAATATAAGGATGGTGGATTTGCCTTTTCAGATGTGGACGGCGATGGCTCGCTTGGAGAATACTTCGGCGACTGGAGAAAAAGTTCCCTGGGTGCCTCTGATACTTGCGTTGGAATGGGCCGACTCTCATGCGCAAGAGCCGAAGCCGCGTCCCGGGCATGAGGTCTTGCGCGAGTTTTTTGATTGCCTTACGGGGAAAGGCGTTTCTCAGGAAAAGATCGACTCAGCAGGTGAGACTAACTCTGCTTGAATGAAACAAGAACTTGGCAGCCTTGATCGTTTTGAAAGAAAGCATCCT
Source organism: Deltaproteobacteria bacterium (assembly GCA_021323355.1). Lineage (GTDB taxonomy): Bacteria > Desulfobacterota > Binatia > UBA9968 > UBA9968 > WHTF01. Next base: position 6,517 of record JAJONK010000127.1, on the reverse strand, counting down.
TCACCTTCATTGACAACTTTTTAAGTTTTGCGGTAGAGCTAGACTCCCCAGATGATTATGACTTATGGCTAGAATTGATAGCGACGTGAACATCGTTCCGTCGATCCTCGACCGGCTGCTCGACGATGAACCGGAAATCTCCACTGAGCCGGCTACGAGCCGAGTCAAGGGATTTCGGTCCTTAGAACGATCCGTGGCTCGTGACCTCGAAGCGCTTCTCAACTCACGGCAGGAAACCTTAAAGGAATTGCCCAGCGAGTTCAAAGAAGTAAACCGCTCGTTGCTGACGTACGGGCTGCCTGATTTCACCTCGTTCAGCTTACTAACCCAAGACGATCGGCTTCGGATCAGGCGATCAGTCGAAGACGCAATCAACACGTTTGAGCCGCGCCTGTTGCGGGTGCGCGTAGCTCTGGAAGCGCCGCGGGAGCACGATCGCGGCCTGCGTTTTCGCATCGATGCCTTTTTGCGGGTAGATCCGTCGCCGGAACCTGTGACCTTCGATGCGGTGTTGCAGATGAACACTCAACAGTACGTGATTCAGCGGGAGCAGTAATGGCTGACGATCTTATTACTTACTATGAGAGAGAGCTCAGCTTTCTTCGGCAAATGGGAGCCGAGTTCGCTGCCAAATACCCTAAGATCGCTGCCCGCTTACTCCTTGAGGCGGACGCGTCGGAAGATCCTCATGTTGAGCGCCTGATTCAGGCGTTTGCCTTTCTTGCCGCGCGCGTCCATCACAAGATCGACGATGACTTCCCAGAGGTGACCGAAGCTCTACTGAACGTGCTTTACCCTCATTATCTGGCGCCGATTCCCTCGATGTCAGTGGTCCAGTTTGTTCTTGATCCGGAGCAAGGAAAGCTTACGAGCGGATACGCGGTTCCGAAAGGCTCTACTCTTTACTCACATCCTGTCGATGGTGCGCCATGCAGGTTCCGCACCTGTTATCCCGTTACGTTGTGGCCGGTTCAGATCGAGACAGCGAGTCTCGAACCGGTAGACTCACGCTTGGGTGTTTTTCCGAGAGCGGCACTCGGATTAATACGGCTCGAGATCCGCTGCTTGAGCGGCATCAAGTTTGCCCAGCTAGAGCTTGACCGGCTTCGTTTTTTTCTGCACGGGGAAGGCGCGCTGACTTATGCGTTGTACGAACTGCTCTTTAACAACGTGATAGAAGTGCGCATCCCGTCCAGCAAACCCAACGAAAGCTCCAAGGATATTTCGCTGCCGGCCAGCAGCGTAGGTCCGGTCGGATTTGGCGCCGATGAAGGAATCCTGCCTTACGGTGCGCGATCGTTCCTGGGATACCGGCTGCTGCAAGAGTATTTCAGTTTCCCGGAAAAATTTTTATTTTTCGAGCTCACCGGACTCAATCGTGCGGCGCAGAGTCGACTTGACGATCGGATGGAAATTCGGATCTTGCTCAATCGAATGCCGCGCTTGGAGCAACCGGTTACACGAGATACTTTTCGCTTGGGTTGCACCCCGATTGTGAACTTGTTTTCGCAAACCGCCGAGCCCATCCGCCTGAGCCACACAAGCACCGAGTACCAGGTGTTTCCCGATATTCGAAGACAAAATGCCACCGAGGTCTATTCCATTGACTCGGTGACCAGCGTTTCTCCCGGTTCCGATGACGTGATCGAGTTTGAACCCTTCTACTCCTTCAAGCACGGAGTTGAGCGGGAGCACCAGCAGGCCTTCTGGTATGCCGCGCGCAAGCCGTCTCCGAAAAAAGGGGATAACGGCACCGACGTGCATCTGGCGTTCGTCAATCTTGATTTCCGGCCCACCCTTCCGGCCGTGGACACGTTGATCATTCACACCACATGCAGCAATCGGGATCTTCCGGGGAAGCTGCCGTTCGGGGGCGACCGCGGTGAGTTCGAGCTCGAGGGAGCGGCGCCGCTATCGCGCATTCGTTGTCTGCGCAAGCCCACCGAGACTCTGCGCGCGCCGTTACGCCGGGGGACCCAGTGGCGGATCATCTCGCATCTCGGCCTCAATTATCTTTCGCTCTGCGACGGAAGTCTCGAAGCGTTGAAAGAAATCCTAAAGATCTATGATTTCGCCGATTCATCGTTTGTACGACAGCAAATCAACGGCATTATGCTCTTGACCAGCAAACAAGTCGTCGGCCGACCGCGCTCGATGCCGTGGAATGGTTTCTGTCGCGGGCTGGAAGTAACGGTCGAGTTCGATGAAGAAAAATTTGTCGGCGGTGGAGTCTTTTTGTTTGCAGCCGTGTTGGAAAATTTTTTTGGCTTATACACTTCGCTAAATTCATTTACTCAGCTCGTTGCCAAATCTCGACAACGCGAGGAGCCCCTTAAGCGATGGCCACCGAGAGCCGGAGAGCAGATCCTTCTTTAGAGCACGTACTGTTCGAAGAGGGATATCGGTTCGATTTTTTTCAGGCGGTGCGCGTCCTGGAGCGCCTCTATTCCGCGCGACTGCCTGTCGGACGCAGTTCCATACCTGCCAAGGAGGCGGTGCGCTTCCGGTCGCTTCTTTCTCTCAGCTTTCCCCCCAGCTCGATTTACGATGTTGCTTATCCCGACAACGGCGATAGTCCACCCGAGATGGTCGTGGCGTTTATGGGCTTGTTCGGTCTTGCAGGGGTACTGCCGCGCCATTACACCGAGCTTCTGCTCGAGCGGGTGCGCCAGAAAGATTTCGCCCTGCGCGATTTTCTCGATCTCTTCAACCACCGGATGATCTCACTCTTTTATCGCGCCTGGGAGAAATATCGTTTTCCGGTGGCATACGAGCGTTCCCGTTTGTCCTCGGGCGCTCATTATGATCCGTTCTCGTTTTCGCTATTCAATCTGATTGGAATGGGAACGGACGGGCTTCGAGGCAAGCTCAAATCCGGCGATGAACCTCTGCTGTATTACAGTGGCTTGATAGCCCAACAGCCGCGTTCGGCCAGCGCGCTCCAAGCTATGCTGGGTGACTATTTCAACGTGCCGCTGATCATCAAGCAATTTATCGGCGCTTGGCTTCGTGTTGATGATGAGAATCGCACCAGGCTTGGCCGTGGTGACTCCAATAACGAGCTTGGCACCACGACGATGCTCGGCTCTAAGTGCTGGGACCAACAAGCGGGCTTCACTTTAGCCGTCGGCCCGCTCAAGTTTCAGCAGTTTCGCGAATTTCTTCCTTGCGAGACTGGATTTAATTCATTGGTCGAACTGACTCGTTTTTTTGTCGGTTTAACGCTTGATTTTGATGTCCAATTGGTTTTACAAGCAGCTGAAGTACCGGGCTGTCGTTTGACCAGGCCAGGGCCGGAAGCGCTCCGACTCGGCTGGTCGAGCTGGCTAAAGACAAAAGAGTTTTCTTGCGATGCCGCAGAGGCGGTTCTAGGACGCCATTTAACGCGCATGCAAAAATTATCTGGCCACCCTTCGCAGGCAACGCTATAGGAGGCAGGCCCCCATGAACGTTAATCTCAAATCTCTTATTGGTAAATTAAACAATACGGGCCGCCAGGCGCTCGAAAGCGCCGCAGGTTTGTGCGTGACTCGTACTCATTATGATATTGACATCGAGCATCTGTTGCTCAAGCTCGTCGAAGCCGAGAATACCGACATCCAGAAAATCCTTCGACACTATGAAGTCGATCAAGCTAGGCTCACGCGCGATCTAACTCGCGCGCTCGACCGGTTGAAAACCGGCAACGCGCGCACACCGGCGTTCTCGCCGAGAATCCCGCGGTTGATCACCGAGGCGTGGAATCTCGCTTCGATCGATTTCGGCGCGGCTAAGGTTCGCTCAGGCCATCTGCTCCTGGCAATGCTCAGCGAAGAAAACCTGGGCCGGCTGACGAGGGATGCATCGCCCGAGCTGCAAAAAGTTTCGGTTGAAGAACTGCACAAGCATTTCGCCGATCTCACGGCAGGAACTGCTGAGGATGAAATCACATCTCCGACAAGCCCGGAGACCGCCGAGCCGGGTATGGGCGGTCCGACGAAGACGCCTTCGCTCGATCAGTTCACTATCGATTTGACTGACCGAGCGCGCAGGGGTCAAATCGATCCGGTGCTAGGCCGCGACTTCGAGATCCGGCAGATGGTCGATATTCTTACTCGCCGGCGACAGAACAATCCCATCTTGACGGGCGAAGCCGGTGTGGGAAAGACCGCGGTTGTCGAGGGGCTGGCGCTGCGGATTGCCGCGGGTGATGTGCCGCCGCCGCTTAAAAACGTCGCTTTGAAGTCTCTCGATCTGACTTTGTTGCAGGCAGGGGCGGGGGTAAAAGGAGAGTTCGAAAATCGCCTCAAATCGGTTATTGAGGAGGTCAAAGCATCGGGGCAACCGATCATTCTTTTTATCGATGAAGCGCATACGATGATCGGCGCCGGCGGACAAGCGGGCCAAGGCGATGCGGCTAATATCTTGAAGCCGGCTCTGGCGAGAGGCGAACTGCGCACCATTGCGGCGACGACTTGGTCGGAATACAAAAAATATTTCGAGAAGGACGCTGCTTTAGCAAGGCGATTTCAGGTCGTGAAAGTCGATGAGCCCACCGAGGAGCAGGCAGTGGCGATGCTGCGCGGCCTGATGAGCACCCTCGAAAGTCATCACAACGTTCGGATTCTCGACGAGGCGATGGATGCAGCCGTGCGACTATCGCATCGCTACATCACCGGCAGGCAGTTGCCCGACAAGGCGGTGAGTGTGCTCGATACCAGTTCGGCGCGAGTGGCCTTGGGCCAGATGACGACACCGCCGGCACTTGAAGACTGTCATCGCCGCATGGCCCACCTTGACACCGAGATGGGAATCCTTGAACGGGAATCTCTCACCGGCGGAAGCATGAACGAGCGCATCGACGCTCTGACCAAGGAGAAGGCTCAGATCGAAAGTCGTTTAGCTGAGCTCAACAACCGCTGGAACGAGGAAAAAAAGCGCGTCGAAGAGTTGCGCGGGCTTAGGGGAAAACTCGAGGCCCATGCGGCGGCAAGCAAACAAGCGGGCAATGGCAAAACAGACGGAAAGCTGTCTCCTGAGGAAGTTAAGCAGGCGCAGGGTGAGATCGCGCGACTCAACGATGAGTTAAGCAAGATTCAAGGCGACAGCCCCCTCATGCAGGTTTGCGTCGATGCCCAGGCCGTTGCCGAAGTAGTCTCGGGTTGGACGGGGATTCCCGTCGGCAAAGTTATGAAAGATGAGATCCAGACGGTGCTCTCGCTCAAGGACCGTTTAGAAGAGCGCATAATCGGCCAGTCCCATGCGCTCGAAGCAATCGCCCAGCGCATTCGCACGGCGCGCGCGAAATTGGAGGATCCAAGGCGGCCCATCGGCGTATTCATGCTCGTGGGCCCAAGCGGTGTGGGCAAGACCGAAACAGCGCTCGCGCTAGCGGACACACTCTTTGGCGGCGAGCGCAATGTAGTTGTCATCAACATGTCTGAATACCAAGAAGGCCACACGGTCTCAGGTCTGAAGGGCTCGCCGCCGGGATACGTCGGCTACGGCGAAGGCGGAGTGCTGACGGAGGCGGTTAGGCGAAAGCCTTACTCAGTTGTGTTGCTCGATGAGATGGAGAAGGCGCACACCGATGTCATGGAGCTTTTCTATCAGGTCTTTGACAAAGGCATGTTGGAGGACGGCGAAGGCAGGGAAATTGATTTCAAGAACACCTTGATTCTCATGACCTCCAATGCCGGCACCGAGACGATCGCGAAGCTCTGTGCCGACCCGGATACCAAACCGGAACCGGACGCGCTGGCCGACGCGCTCAGGCCTGACCTGCTCAAAGTCTTCAAGCCGGCGTTCCTGGGGCGAGCGATCATCGTTCCTTATTATCCGATTGCCGACGACATCATGAAGAAGATAATCGAGCTGCAGCTCGGAAGAATTCAAAAGCGGCTTTTCGAAAATCATCGGGCACAGTTTTCCTACGATCCAACTTTGGTCGACGAGGTCGCGCGCCGCTGCACCGAGGTCGAGAGCGGCGCGCGCAATGTGGATCATATTCTCACGCGCACCTTGTTGCCGGAAATATCGAAAGAGTTTCTGGCGAAGATGGCCGCTGGTGAGGGAATCAGCAGGGTCCACGTATCGGTTGGCGGTCAGGGCGGTTTTCAGTACCAGATTGCATGAAGGCTTTCATGCGGCGCACGATTCGCAGTTTTAGGGTCATGTCCTCGAGCTTGAGGGCGCAGTCATGAACTACATTCAAACACATCGCCCGATGGGGGTGACCACCCCGCTGGGCGAGGATAAGCTGTTGCTGCTGGCGTTCACCGGTGAAGAGTCGATCTCACGTCTTTTCAATTTTCATCTGGATCTCATGGCCGAGAATGACACCGATATTGCTTTCGACAAACTCCTGGGACAGAAAATTACCACCAGGGTTGATCTACCGGACGATGAGAAGCGGTACTTCAGCGGCATCTGTAATCGCATCAGCCAGGGCGAACGAGACGAGAATTTTACAAGTTATCGAATCGAAGTGGTGCCGCAGTTCTGGCTGCTGACGAAAAGGGCGCAAAGCCGGATCTTC
>JAJONK010000126.1 GCA_021323355.1 Deltaproteobacteria bacterium | reverse complement strand
TCGGCGAGAATAAGCGCCGGCTCTTGCATCAAAGTGCGAGCGATCGCCACTCGTTGCTGTTCACCGCCGCTGAGCTCGTCGGCGCGGCGGTAGGCATGATCCAGCAGTCCCACGCGATTAAGATTGATTAGAGCCTTGCGCTTTTCCTCGCGGGTAAAACTTCGCAACGTGCTGCGCAGCGCCGATTGATAACCCAACCCTCCGGACAGAACATTTTCGATGACCGACAAACGCTTGATGATGTTGAACTGTTGAAAAATCATGCCGACCTTGCGTCTGAGCCGTCGTAGCTCGGTTTGCTTCAACCGCACGACATCGACCAGCGTGCCGGCGCCGTTTCCTGTAATCAGCCCCATGGGCAATCGGATATGCCCGGAGCTGGGCTCGACGAGCCGGTTAATGCAGCGCAGCAAAGTCGATTTTCCCGAGCCGCTGAGCCCGATGATGCCGAGGAATTCGCCGCGATGAACGGATAAATTGATGCCGCAGAGCACCGGAACATTGCTATCGTAGGATTTATGGAGATCCTCGATTTCTAGAATGATCACGGCTGTTTTCTTTGCAAGCTTGCTTTTAGGGGGATACCGGCAATGTCGAAAGCTTGACGCACCGAATCATAGTCTCGATCAGTGGCGGGAACGAAACCGTCGATCTGGTAGAGATCCCGCATCATCTGCTTGCCTTTAGGATCGCCACTCAGCTGCAAAAAAATCTCTTCCACTTTTTTCGCGATGGCTTCATCGAGATTGCCGTTGATCACTAAATTGTCTGCCGGAATCGGCTCGGAGAAAGCAATCGCCCGGATCTTGTTCACGTCCTCGGGATTCTTCAGATAGCGCATCCATGCGGTATCATCGCCGTCGGGCGAATTAGCATAGGTTGCACCGGCGTCGACTTTGCCATTGAGCACGGCGAGCACCGTCGCATCATGCCCCCCTGAATACAGAATCTGTTTGAAGTCACGAACCGGATCGATGCCGCGTTCCTTGAACATCTTACGCGGGAAAATGTTGCCCGTGGTTGATAGCGCGTCACCGAAAGCGAAAGTTTTGCCGCGCAGGTCCTCGAGCCTTTGGATGCCGCTGTCTGCTCTGGTGATGATTGCCGCATAGTATGAGGCGATTCCCTTGCGCTCGGACTTAAGAACGACCTTCACGTTAGCTTCGTTCTTCGCTAAAACGTATGAGGCGGGGGTCAAGAAGGCGACATCGAGTTTGTTAACCCGGAGCGCTTCGACAACGCCGGTATAATCCGCCGCGACGAAGGGTTGAATTTCCATACCCAATTGTTTTTGCAGTAAGTCGACGATGGGCTGAGCGTTTTGCATTACTTGTTGAGCATCTTCCGCCGGTACGAAGCCGACGCGAAGCACCTTAGCCGATTTGCCGGAATCAGCGCAGCCAAGCAGGCAGAGGATTATCAATAATGCGGTATAAAGGCGTGGTCTGTGTGGTGCGAGCATTATTGATGGTTATCGTGTCAGATTCACCGCTACAGGCGCAACGTTTTAACCATCGGCCAAGCTGGGCGGGCCGTTCTAGCGGCTTGCAACTTCTTCCAACAATTCTTCGGCTTTTTGTTTGTGCTTGGCGTCGTCAGAGAATTGGATAGGTAAATTCCGGATCGAGGAGAGCATAGTGCGGGCAGCCTGGAAATCTTCCATAGCCATATAAGTATTTGCCAATTCGAGCCGGCTTGTAATGACGGTCGGATTGAGCGCGATGGCTTTTTTTAAATACTCCACTGATTTTTCCATACTGCCTTGCGGTAGAGAGCGGCCGTACAGAACCGAAGCGAACACGCGGCTCATTTTCCCGATTTCAGAGATCTTTCGATGCCATACGCCATAAGCATGATAAGCAAACCCATTGTTCGGATCTAAGGCAAGCGATTTTTCCAGCGCCGCGCGGATTTCCTCTGCTAGTTCCACCTGCCTTGCAACCGGAGAAACGACGGCTGTGAGACCTAAGGAGGCCCCTAAGTAAAAATAACCCCAGGTCGAGTTGGGATTGGCTTTGATGGCTCGGCGGGCGTAATCTTCGGCCGTTTGATAATCCTTTAGACGTCTCTCCTTCCAATCGGAGATGGATTCGGGGATCATGTCACCCAGATCGATATAGGCGCGAGACAGTTTGATGAGAGCTTCAAAATTCTGAGCGTCCATGCGCACAATTTTCAGCAACTCATTGGCGGCTTCTTTGGGCTTGAATTGAGCATAGAGCCGATCGGCATTCTTGTGCAGCTGCGCAATTTCGACACTGTCGTTGCGACACTGCGGGCATCCGCCTTTGGCATCCGGAGGTGCTGCCTCTTCAACCTGCGCAGCCCATCCCGGCGATGCTAGAATGATGATCAGAGTCCAACTGCCGAAGCTCTGCGCCAGCATGATCATCCTATGGATAACGGCTTTCCGGCCTCATCTATGGCAACGTACACGACCTCAGCTGCCGTGACTCGGACAGTATGCCGTGGCTTGTCAAGTCTTTCCGCTTCAACTTCCACCCGAACGGTTAATGAAGTCGTTCCCTGACGTTGTATCGAAGTATAAAAACTCACCACGTCGCCGACATACACGGGGGCAATGAATTCGACTTCCCGCATTGCGCGGGTAACGAAATTTCGAGGAGCCTTACGCGACGCCGCCACTCCCCCAGCAAGATCGATATGACTCAGAATGACGCCGCCAAAGATGGTTCCGTGCGCATTGGTGTCTCGCGGAAGCATCGTCACACGCAGAGTCGGTTCACGAGTATCAGCCATCCGCAGCCACCCAAGAGCTTGGGAACAATTTAAGTGAGAGACAACTAAAGGTAAGTCAACCAGCTCGAATACTTGCTTTGCCTCCCTTTCACCACTTCGAAAAAAGATGCTTGAATGTCCTCGGTGATTGGGCCCCGGCAGCCGGCTCCGATCTGTCTGTCATCTATCTCGCGAATAGGCGTCACTTCAGCGGCAGTTCCGGTAAAAAACGCCTCATCCGCGGTATAGAGTTCATCGCGCGTAAACCGTTCTTCGATGACCTGATAATCTTTGCCGCGAGCGAGCGTGATGATCGAATCTCGAGTGATACCCGGCAGAATCGAAGTCAGCGGTGTCGTTTTCACCTTACGATCGCGTACGATGAAAATGTTTTCGCCGCTCGCTTCCGAAACATAACCTTCGGCATCGAGCATGATGGCTTCGTCGTAGCCGGCCTTTTTAACCTCGTGTTTGGCAAGCACCGAATTGATGTAGTTGCCGGCTGCCTTGCTTTTGGTCATCATCACGTTGACGTGATGGCGAGTGAACGACGAGACTTTGGCGCGTATGCCGTTCTTGAGCCCTTCATCTCCAAGATAGGCGCCCCACGGCCAAACAGCGATGCTCACATGAACCGGATTATTTGGCGCGTACAGGCCCAAATCTCCAATCCCGACGAAAGCAACCGGTCGGATGTAACACTCCTTCAGCCGATTAGCACGAATGACTTGAAGGGTTGCCTCCATCAGCTGTCCGACTGAATACGGCAACGGAAACCCGAGTATGTTGCCCGAATCCCAGAGCCGGCGCAGATGTTCCGGTAAACGAAATACCGCGGAACGGCCATCCGCCAATTCATAGCAGCGAATCCCCTCGAAATACGCGGTTCCGTAATGCAACGCATGTGTCAGCACATGGACGGTCGCATCCTCCCAGCGCACCAACTCGCCATCGAGCCATATCTTTTCGGTCTTGAGCGACATAACTAAGCTTTCGTCATCTCGGCACTGCTGCACTAGTGTACGTGCCCATCAGAGTGCCAGCAAGGGCTCTCCAAAAAAAAGGCCACCACAATAAGGGTGGTGGCCCGGCATTGATCGTCAATTATGTTACAAACCTTTTTTGATGTTCGGCGCCGGTTTGAAACCCACTGTGCGGCTAGCTTTTATGTTGATGACGTCGCCGGTTTGAGGATTTCTGCCCTTGCGGGCTTTGCGGGATCGTACGGTAAAGGTGCCGAACCCGGGAATTTGGAATCGTTTACTCTTCTTGATCGCCTTGGAGATACCTACGAAGGTCGCATCCACTGCTTCACCCGCTGCTCTTTTGCTGATGTTTGCGCTTTTCGCCACAGAGTCGATGAGTTCACTTTTCGTCATTGTCTTCTGCTCCTCCTTGCAAGCTGATCGTTCGGTATGATCGTCCAAAAGCAGGTCGAAATAATCATGGATTCATCCTGAAATGTCAAATACTTTATCTCCTGTTCAAGCGCTCGTACAGCAGCCCGTAACGAACTCCCTGATCGCTGACAATCAGCTCCCGGGCGCCGAACAAGGTCATCATTCTGTCGATCAAACACGCGCCCGCAAGAATCACGTCGGCTCGTTTCGGTTCGAGTCCCGGAATACTCTTACGCTGCGCAAGAGTTTTACTTCGGTATAGCCGCACCTGCCGTTGGACCTCAACATGCGTTAAATGGCTGCCATGTACCACGCTGTGCGCGTATCGAGTCAACTTTTTTTCGACGGCGGCCAAGGTGGTGAAGGTTCCCGCGGTTCCAACCCAAGCCGAAGCGACAGCAAGATGGCCCCAGTGTTCCCCTAGGGTCGCCAACTCGTTGTCGATGGCGCTCGTCAAATCAGTGAATTCTTCGGCGCCAACGGGATCAGAGCGAAGAAACCGCTCAGTCAAACGGACCGATCCGAGGTTAAGGCTCAAGGCATGTGTAACACCGGAATCATTGCCGCGGATAAATTCCGTACTGCCGCCGCCGATGTCGATTACCAACAGCTCTTCCCCGATCAGTGGAAGTCCTTTCTGCGCTGCCAAAAAAGAATAGGCCGCTTCATCATCGCCGGTGATGACACGGACATCGAGTCCCAGCTCCAGCCGCCAGCGTTGCCGCACTTCGAAACTGTTGCGGGCGTCGCGAAGAGCGCTGGTTCCGACCGCTATCACTTCGCCAACACCCAACGTTTGGCACGCGTCCAAGTAACCGCGCAACACTGCCGAACTTCTCTGCTCTCCCTCATGGCTGATCAACCCCGTCCGATCCACACCTTGCCCCAGACGAGTAATCTCCGCCAGATCGTCCAGCACTCTGAAACGACCGCCGTCTCTGAGCTCGGCGATCAGGCACAGAATCGTATTGGTACCAATATCGATGAAAGCACAACGCGGAGAGATCATCGTTGCGCCGCAGCATCGAGCGGCGAAGATGAGTTTAGGAACTCGGTGCGATCGCGGTCGAGCTCTTGAACCCAAGCGGCCATATCGGCCAGCGCTCTTTGCGACATCGCTTCCTTTTTGGCCTTGCCCCGGAGATCTCCGGATAACGGCGGCAACAGGCCGAAGTTGACGTTCATCGGCTGAAATTTTTTTCGCTGCGAATCAGTGATGTAACGCAACAAGGCGCCCAGAGCGGTGCTCTCGGGCGGCACCCGAGGCGGTTGATCGGACAGCAATCGCGCGGCATTCACTCCGGCTAGAAGACCGGTTGCGGCGGATTCGATGTAACCCTCGACACCGGTCATCTGGCCGGCAAAAAATAAAGTACCGCGCTGGCGCCATTGCAAGGTGGGCAACAAGTGGAGCGGTGAATGGATAAACGTGTTGCGGTGAAGACTACCCAGGCGAATAAATTCGGCCCGCGCCAATCCCGGAATCATGGCGAAGACACGGCGCTGCTCGGGGTAAGTCATTTTGGTTTGAAACCCCACCAGATTGTACAGCGTCCTTTCGCGATTTTCCTGACGCAATTGGACCACCGCGTATGGGCGCCTGCCGGTGCGTTGATCGACAAGTCCCACTGCCCGCATCGGCCCGAACGCTAAAGTCTCCTTGCCGCGATCGGCCATCTCTTCGATGGGCATGCAGCCTTCGAACGGCACGAAGCGCTCGAAACTATGCGTCGGCACACGGTCGGCTTTAACCAGCGCATCGACGAAAGCGTAATACTCCTGGCGCGTCAGCGGCAGGTTTAGGTAATCGTCACCACCGCGATCGTATCGCGAGGCTCTGAAGGCGATATCCATGTCGATGGATTCGGCAGTTACAATCGGTGAGATCGCGTCATAAAAATAGAGATACTCTTGGCCCAGGAGCGACGCCACTTCTTGCGCCAGAGCCGGCGAGGTCAGCGGTCCGCTGGCCAGTATAACCATGCCCGAGGGAATTTCCTGAACCTCCCGGCGTATAACCGTCACCCCCGGTAATGCTTCGACAGCAGCGGTCAAGGCACGCGCGAAAATCTCGCGATCCACCGCCAATGCCGATCCGGCGGGCACCCGCGCCACTTCCGCCATCCTGACAATTAGCGAATCGAGCTTGCGCATCTCTTCCTTTAACAGACCAGCCGGCGCGGATAACGAATTGGAGCGCAGCGAGTTGCTGCACACCAGCTCGCCGAGATCACCTGAAGCGTGCGCCTCGGTCATACGGCGCGGCCGCATCTCGAACAGCTCCACGCGAACACCCCGACGCGCGAGCTGGTAAGCGGCTTCCGAGCCGGCCAGTCCGCCGCCGACTATGCGGACGATTTTTTCCATCGAGTTACTCCGGGACCGGCATCGAAAAGCCGCACTCTTTGTTGCGGCAGCGCCTGCTGCGACCGGCCCGTTTAGTAACCTTCTCGACTAAGATAGGAGCGTTGCAGTCCGGGCACGGCCCTGGAACAGGTTTGTCCCAAGTAGCAAACTTACAATCCGGATAACGATCACAGCCATAGAACATTTTGCCCCAGCGCGATTTACGTTCTTTCACGTTGCCTTCGCCGCAGTCCGGGCACTTGATGCCAAGATCCACCGGTTTCTCCAGAGGACGTATGGTCTTACATTCGGGATAGCCGCTACAGCCGAGAAACTTGCCGTACTTGCCCCAACGAAGAAGCATCGGCCTGCCGCAGTTCTCGCAGCTTTCGTCGACCTGCACTTCTTCAGCGACTTTGAGTTCGCCGTTCTCAGTACTTCTTCAGCGACTTTGATTCCGCCGTTCTCGTCGCGACTGAAGTTCTTGGTGCTCTTGCATTCCGGGTATTGCGGGCAGGCTAAGAACTCGCCGTTGCGTCCCCATTTAATCACCATCATCGCGCCGCATTTTTCGCACGGAATTTCCGTCGGCACCTCTTGCCGCTTGACGTCGCGCATCTCGGTTTCCGCTTTCTTGAGATCGCGCGAGAAGGGAGTGTAGAAGCGCTTCATCGCTTTGGTCCACTTTTCTTTCCCCTCTTCGATCTTGTCCAATTCGTCTTCCATCCCGGCGGTAAACTCGACATTGAGAATATCGGGAAAACTTTCCACCAACAGATCGGTCACCAAGAAGCCCAGATCGGTCGGCGCTAAAGTGCGCCGCTCATCCTGAGCCACATATTCTCGATCGATGATGTTCGAGATGATCGCCGCGTACGTCGACGGCCGGCCGATACCTTTCTCGTCGAGTTCTTTAATCAGCGAGGCCGGCGTATAGCGCGGCGGCGGCTGAGTAAAATGTTGGCGCGGATCCATGGAAA
>JAJONK010000608.1 GCA_021323355.1 Deltaproteobacteria bacterium | reverse complement strand
AAGCGCTATACCAGGCAATCAAGAGCCAGGGACATATGGATGTTGAATTCATCGACTACAAGACGAGCATCGCGCCGCAATTAGCCGGGCGATTGGTCGCCGGGGATGTCGTCCTGACTCTGGGAGCCGGAGATATTTATAAAGTTGGAGAAAGCATCGTTGCGGCTTTGGTATGAACGGCAACTAACGCCTCGGAAGCATAATCGGTTTTGGGAGCTGTTTAAGATTGAAAGCTGCAGCGCATCGAAAGCTCTTGTGATGTTGGCAATGAACGAAACAGGCTTGGTGCAGGAGCTCCAATCGATCTCCGGTCTGAGGGTTAAAGTTTCAGAACCGCTGGCCCGTTACACGTCCATCAAAGTAGGCGGCCCGGCGGATTATTTCATCGATGTAGAAAGTGAAAACGCTTTGGCGCAACTGCTGTCGTTGTTGAGCTTGCGCGGCATGCCGTTCTGCCTCCTGGGCAATGGCAGCAACGTGTTGATCAGCGACCTCGGTGTTGAAGGCGTGCTGATTCACCTGGTCGGCGATTTCAAACATGCCGAGTGGCACGAACAAGCAAACGAGTCATGGGTGGAAGCGGGCGCGGCCCAAGCGGTGACGCAGCTGGTGCGGCAGGCGGCCCGGCGCGGTTACGGCGGTCTGGAGTTTGCCGAGGGGATTCCGGGCAGCGTCGGAGGCGCGCTGGTCATGAACGCGGGAGCGTATGGGTCGGAATTCGAGAAAGTGGTCGACACTGTTTACGGCATGACGCAGCAAGGAAGTCCGCTTCAATTTAATCGAGAACAGATGAGGTTCACCTATCGTGATTCACATTTGCCACAAGGGACTGTTGTCACGCGCGTGCGTTTGTCCGTGCATCGGCAAGAATTGTCCAAAGTCAGCATGAAAGTCCGTGAGCTGGTGACCAAGAGAAAAAGCAGCCAACCTTCGGGTTACCCGAATTCCGGCTCAATGTTTCGCAACCCGCCGGACGATTATGCCGGGAGATTAGTCGAGGCTGCCGGGCTTAAAGGGAAACAAATCGGCCGCGCACAAATTTCCCCAAAGCACGGCAATTTCATTGTCAATCTAGGCGGCGCTAGCGCTGAAGATGTGCGTCGACTGATGGAGCTGGCACGCGCTGAAGTTAATGCGCAGTTCGGCGTTGTCTTAAATCCCGAAGTGAAGCTGATCGGCAGGTGGCCGTCGGCCAAAGCGGAGTGAGCGCGATGCAGTTGGCAGTTTCTCGAAAAGACAATCGCAAAAAAGATAGATTTCCATGGCGCCGCCGGCTCGCGACCCTCGGGATTCTGGTGATCTTCGCCGGCGCCGTTTGGATCCTGTATGGTTGGCGCGAACACGTCGTTTCAGCGTCTGTGGCGGCGCGGCGGTTTATTTTCGAAAACCCTTACTTCGCCGTGCGCGAAATTCAAGTTCGAGGCGCCGACAAGGTGCGCGGCAATGAGATCATTTCCATCGCCGGATTGCGCCATGGGATGAATCTCTGGAACATCGAGCCGGAAAAAATCGAGAAGAAGGTTTCAAGGCATCCTTGGGTGCGGAGGGTATTGGTTCGGCGCGAATTCCCCCGCCGTGTTGTCATCGAAGTGGAGGAGCGTCGACCCAAGGCGATTGTGGCGGTCGGCAAACTTTACTATGTCGATGCCGATGGAGTTCTCTTTAAAGAAGTAGCGCAAGGAGAAAATGTCAGATTCCCCATGCTAACCGGCATTCGGACCGAAGAACTCGGATCGTCCGATCCCGCCGTGAGGCGAAGAATACAGGATGCCCTTCGACTGGGCGATCTGATGGCAAAGGATTCGCACGCTCTGTCCGAGATCCACTTTGAT
The DNA here is from genome assembly GCA_021323355.1 of Deltaproteobacteria bacterium. Lineage (GTDB taxonomy): Bacteria > Desulfobacterota > Binatia > UBA9968 > UBA9968 > WHTF01. Next base: position 2,643 of record JAJONK010000608.1, on the reverse strand, counting down.
GCGCCGGATCGTTTGGTGGTCTACACGATCGCTCATCCGGTGGCCATTCACATGGGGTGGGGCGACTGGGAAAGGAAGCTTCAACGTTTGGATCGCGTGATGACATTGTGGCGGGGAAAAGAGGAAAGGCTCGGCTCCTTGGATGTGAGTTTCCGGGATTGGACATTGGTACGTCCAAGGTCTGCAGCGCCGTCGGTGAAATGACCGAGCATGGCGTGGAAATCATTGGAATCGGCTCTCATGGCTCCTCGGGGATGCGCAAGGGGGTTGTCATCAATATCGACAACACGGTGGCATCCATCAAGAAAGCGGTTGAAGAAGCGGCGTTAATGGCCGGGTGTGAAATCAATACCGTTTTTACCGGGATCGCTGGAAGTCACATCAAAGCCTTCAACAGCCACGGCGTTGTTGCGGTCAAGACCCGAGAGGTCAGTCAGAGAGACCTGGGCCGGGTGCTGGACGCGGCCAAAGCGGTGGCGATTCCAACCGACCAGGAGGTAGTCCATGTGTTGCCTCAGGATTACATTATCGACGATCAAGACGGTATCAAAGATCCACTGGGAATGTCCGGGGTTAGACTCGAAGCCAGAGTTCACATTGTCACCGGAGCGACTACAGCCATGCAAAATATCGTCAAGTGCTGTAACCGTTCGGGGCTTCATGTTGCCGATGTCGCATTAATGCCCTTGGCATGCGCTGATGCGGTACTCAGATATGGGAAGCGGCACGACCGATATCACGATTTTTCACGATGGCGCGGTCAAACACACAGCCGTTCTGCCGATCGGCGGGAATCATGTCACCAACGATATCGCCGCCGGTCTTAGAACTCCTTTCGCGGATGCGGAGCGCATCAAGTTGCACTACGGCTGCGCCAAAGGATCCATGGTCGCTGAACAGGCGCGATTGGAAGTTCCCAGCTCTGCCGGTAAGCCGCAGCGGTCCGTCTCGCGGCAAATCTTGTGTGAGATCATTGAACCGCGAATGGACGAGGTCTTTCAGTTGATCCGCAGGGAGATCCTGAAATCCGGCTACGAAGACTATCTCGGCTCAGGTGTGGTGATGACGGGCGGATCGATGCTCCTGCCGGGAGCCCTCGAAGCGGCCGAAGTTGCCATCGGGTGTCCGGTACGGCTGGGAACGCCGCGACATGTCGGCGGTTTGGTCGACGTTATCGCAAATCCGGTTTATTCCAGCGCCATCGGCCTGGTTCTCTACGGTATCAAGCGCCAGGAGCGCAGTTTCTTCCGTGTGCGAGAGGATGCCACCATCCTATCAAAGGTAAAGCATCGAATGTCGGATTGGCTCAGTGATTTTTTCTGAAACAGCAACAGATCTAATTAACAGTATTAGAAGGAGGAAGGCTTATGTTTGAATTTGTCGAGGAGTTTAATCTGAACGCCCGTATCAAGGTCATCGGCATCGGTGGCGGCGGTGGTAATGCGGTGAACACGATGATTGGCGGTAAGCTGAACGGCGTCGAGTTTTTGGTGGCAAACACCGACGCGCAGTCTCTGGATGCCAGTCGCGCACCCGTACGAATCCAGCTGGGTGGGGCGGTGACCAAAGGACTTGGAGCCGGCGCCAATCCGGAAATCGGCCGGCGCGCGGCTTTGGAGGATCAGGAGACCATCAAAGAGTACTTAGCCGGTTCCGATATGATTTTTATCACCGCCGGCATGGGTGGTGGAACGGGAACCGGAGGGGCGCCGGTGATAGCCAGGGTCGCGCGAGAAGTCGGCGCGTTGACCGTGGGTGTGGTCACGAAGCCCTTCATATTCGAAGGTAAGAAGCGGATGCGGCAGGCAGAAGAGGGCATCGCAGAGCTCAAGAGTAGCGTCGACACCCTGATCGTTATCCCAAATCAAAGGCTGCTGAGCATCGCCGCCAAAACCACAACAATGTTAGAAGCGTTCCATAAAGCGGACGAAGTGCTGCTTCAAGCAGTCAGAGGGATCTCTGATCTGATTATCACGCCGGGCTTGATCAATCTTGATTTCGCCGATGTCAGGACGGTCATGGCGGAGATGGGCTTGGCGCTGATGGGCGCTTCAACCGCCACCGGGGAGAATCGCGCTATCGAAGCGGCGCAGCGAGCAATATCGAGTCCGCTGCTCGAAGACATTTCGATTCAAGGCGCGCGCGGCGTTCTGATCAACATCACCGGCGGGCCCGATCTCTGTCTGCATGAAGTGAACGAGGCGGCTTCAATGATTCAGGAAGAGGCTCACGATGAGGCGAATATCATTTTCGGCGCGGTTATAGACGAAACCATGCTTGATGAAATCCGCATCACGGTGATTGCAACGGGTTTTGGAGAAGGCAAGGACGACCGCAAACCGGTTATCACAAGTTCCGGCCATGTCTCTTCCATGAACACCTTGAATACCATGAATCACGTTCCCAACAGTGTGCCTAGTGCGGCAAACGTCAATCCGATCAAAAATAAGAAAGTCGTGCATCTCGGGACAATCGTTGACGACCTCGACGCGCCCACGTGGCAGCGCAAGAAGCCCGGCAGCGAGGAAGTAGAAACGGTGACGCTCAGCAAGAGCACTTTGCAGTTGAGCACCGGGCAAGAGGAAGATGACAAGTATGACATTCCGACGTTTTTGAGACGGCAGATGGACTGAACGGGATCCG
>JAJONK010000125.1 GCA_021323355.1 Deltaproteobacteria bacterium | reverse complement strand
GCACGAACGCCATCCGACCGGCGGTTTTTGGGCGCGGTTGAGAAGCATTTCACTGGTTCGCTTCATGACATCGCGCTCCTCCTCCTTGCTCAGATCACGGGCAACTTCATGATGATAGCCATGGCCCGCCACTTCGTGCCCTTGAGCGATGATCGCCGCAACGGCTTCCGGGTACCTTTCCGCGATCCCGCCGCAGGTAAGAAATGTTGCCTTTACATCGTTGGCCGAAAGGATGCGCAGGATTCGCCAGATCCCGGTGTTGGGGCCGTATTCAGCCTGAGTGTACTCTTCATGATTGATCCTGCCATTCTTGTCCGGCCGAACGTCCTCGCCGCCTTGGAAATCAAAGCTTAGAAACACCGCGATCCGATTGTTGCCGGGCCAGAATACGTTGCCGCGAGAATGACGTTGTTGCAGCTCCATTTTGAACCTCCTCTGTTCGCCTGCCTAAATTGATTAAATGACTTCTCCACGCTCTCCATCGATGCGATGTTTGCATTCACTAAAGTGCCTTTTAATCCACCCGCGTTAGCCTTGCAACCTGAATGCGCCACGTTGTTGCTCTGGAAAAAAGAATGTATAGAAAGAACGCGCTGGAAGGAAATAAACAGAAACCGCCTTCATAACCTGGAGTTCACGGCAGAGGAGGTTCGATGGTTTGGCAGAATGCTATTCTGTTGCTGTTGCTGGCGCTGTCGCTTGCAAGCATAGGCGAAGCGCAAGAACGAACACTTCAACCGCTGGTGGTCTCTTATAGTTCGTTCACCGGCAACCGCGCGCCATTGTGGATCGCCAAAGATCTCGGGCTGTACGAAAAATATGGACTCGATGTAAAACTTGTCAGCATTGCCGCTGGCAGCGTATCCCTGACTGCCCTACTCGCCGGCAATGTCCATTTAACCACCGATTCCAGCTCGGGTGTCGTGGGCGCAGTCGCCCGCGGCGCGCCGATTGTAACGGTTTCCACCAATGGCACATTGCCATACCAGCTCATCGCAGTGCCTTCGATCAAATCCGCCTCGGAGCTGAGGGGAAAAATCGTCGGCAGCAGCCGCATCGGCGCGGGCACCGATTTTCTCCTGCGCCGAATCCTCACCAAGCTAAGCTTCACTCCAGGGAAAGACGTTTCGTTGATTCCCACCGGCGTGAGCGAATCGGATAAGAGAATCCAACTCATGTTCCAGGGTAAGATCGATGCAACTATCGGGGAATCCGACAAAGTCTTTCAATTTACCGAGTTGAGCGGGCAGAAGATCTCAGTGCTCGGCGAACCGAAAGACTTTGGCGTTCCCTCACCGGGAAGCGAGATCAATACCACGCGGCAGATTTTGAAAGACCATCGGCCGCGGCTAAAGGCGTTTTTCATGGCGTACAGCGAGGCGATTGCTGCCGGCAGAAAAAACAAAGAGCTGGCCTATCAGGCCTTCCGCAAATACATGCGGGTCGACGACCCGAAGCTGTTGGAGTTTACCTACAGAGTTCAGTTTCTCGAGGCGATTCCCGCCAGGCCCTATCCGCGGGAAGATGCCATTCAGGCGAGCATCGAGGATCTCAGGGAATCGACGCCCAAACTCGAAGGGATGAAGGCTGCAGACTTTTTTGATCCGTCGTTGATCAGAGAAATAGATCAGGAAGGATTTTTCACGAGAATAGAAAAATGAATCCCAAAAACGTGACAAGACTCGGGTTAACGCTGTTCGCGCTTATTGTTTGGCCGCAAGCGTTGGCGCACTCCCAAGAGCGAGTTCGCATTGGGATCTCCGCGGCATCGCTGGGCTTTCTGCCCACGGTCTTGGCGGAAAAGAAAGGATTCTACAGTAAGCATGGAATCAATTCCGAGCATGTATTGGTGCCTTGCGCGATTGCCACCAACGCTCTTCTCTCCGATGACTTGGATTACGCCGTCTGCACCGGACCCGGCATTGCGGGTGCGATAAAAGGGCTGCCGATAAAGCTGGTGATGACCACACAAGACAAACTCGGCTATCTGCTGTTGGTCAAACCCGAGGTGCAGAAATTAACCGATTTGCGCGGCAAAACCATCGGCATCAGCACCTTCGGCAGCCAGTTATATCTGACGAGTGTAACCCTCTTTCGTCAAGCCGGGATGGAACCCGGTAAGGACGTCAATCTTTTACCCGGAGGAGATAATACCGCCCGGCTAGCGGCGATGGATGCGGGAAAAATCGATGCGGCTTTCGTCTCATCGCCGGCCGATATCTTCGGAGCAAAGAGGGGCTATAAAGTGCTCTTGTGGACCCGCGACCATGTTCCACTGACGCAAAACGCCGTGGTTGTGACAGACAAGAGGCTGAAGCAATCGCCTGAACAGGTAAAGCGAACGATCAAGGGAACGATCGAAGCTCTTCAATTTATCAGAGACCATCACGAAGAAAGCGTGGTGATTGCTTCCAAGTGGTTGAAGCTGAATCTCGCCACCACTCGTGCCGCTTTCGAAAACTACCTGCCCTGCTACAGCCGCGATGGCGGCTTGTCGGATCAGGCACTCAGGGATCTGGTCCGCTATGAGCTCGAGCGGGCAAACCTAAAGAAAGACATTCCGCTGAGCCAGGTAGCCAGCCGCGATCTGCTCCAACAAGCACAAAGGGAACTCAATGTCCGCTAACCCCGGCGGTTCTAGTCGCACCGCTGTTCCTGCGCCACTCAATCATATTCGCGTACTCGACTTCACTCACGTCTTGGCCGGTCCGTTCTGCACCCGTCTGCTGGCCGATTTAGGCGCCGACGTGGTTCGGGTGGAAAGCAGCAAGCATCCCGACCATCCGTGGCAATCGACATTCATCAGCGATGATCAACGCCATGCTTCCTATTTGAATACCAACCGCAGCAAATGCTCCATCAGCATCGATCTTAAAAACGATGCAGGACAACAAATCGCCCTCAAGCTAGCCGCGGTCGCGGATGTGGTGATCGAAAACTTCAGCGCCGGCGTTATGCGTAGGCTCAAGCTCGATTTTGCGACCATTGAAAAGCTCAACCCGAGAATCATTTACGTCAGCATGTCCGGTTATGGTCACAACGGCCCGCGCCGCGATTGGACCAGCATGAATATGAACCTGCAAGGATACAGCGGACTGATGACGGTCACCGGCGGCGAAGGTGATCCGCCCACGGCTATTTCCAATTCATGGAATGATTACATCGGCGGGCTGCACGCCTGCTTCGCTGTTTTGCAGGCGATTGACAAACGCCTCGGCAACGGCCGTGGCAGTCATATCGATTTGAGCCAGTTCGAATGCAGCGCGGCGATGATTGGACCTCTGTTGCTGAGCAGCTCCGTCGACGGGAAGGTTCCGCATCGGCTCGGCAATCGTTCGAACATCGTTGCTCCCCAAGGGGTTTATCGCTGCGCCGGAGCGGACGATTGGTGCGCCGTGAGCATTGAGAACGGCGAGCAGTGGAAATCACTGGCCGAACTGCTGGGGAATGAAAAACTAAAATCGGACACTCGCCTAAGCAGTGCCGCCGGCCGCATGGAATATCACGACGAGATCGATCGCGAAATTGGAACCTGGACCAAACAGTATTCCAGCGCCGAAGTTGAACGGCGTCTGAAAGCAGCGGGACTACCGGCTGAACGGGTGCGGCGCATCGATCAGGTGATCGATGAACCGGATCCGGCCACAGTTTTTTCACACATCGAAGAGCGACGGATCGGTTCGATGCTGACGACCCGCCTACCTTTTACTCTTGCAGCGGTCTCGTTGCCCGGGCCGCGCAGCGCTCCTAGCCTGGGCGAACACAATAGGGACATTCTGCGCCAATGGCTAAATCTATCCGGTGAGCAGTTCGACGAGCTCGAAAGGCAGCAGGCTTTCACGTGAGCCAAATAAGTTCTTCCATCATAACGCCGGAACTGCGCGCCTCGATTGGCCGGCAAAGTCCGGCGCGGCCTCTGGAAGTTCTCAGCGCCTCCGATGTCCGCCGTTATGTCGATGCCACCGGCGATGCAAATCGGTTGTGGCTCGACGATCAGTTTGCCCGGGCGGCCGGGTATCGCGGCCGGCTTCTGCCACCGAGCTTGGTGGGTTGGGTTCCGTTCAGCTTCAGAGAGAGCACCGAAAGAGCTAACGCGGATCCAATGAACCTGCGGCGGCAGCTGCCCTTGCCGCCCGGCTATACCAACGTACGTAATGCCGGATCCGAGACCGAGTGGATCGCGCCCGTCTATCTCGGCGAGCAACTTTTCACCCGGAGCTCAATCGTCGACATCGTCGCCCGCGAGGGCCGCGCCGGATTAGGCATCTATATTACCCAGGAAGAACAAGTTTTAAATCCGGACGAGCAAATCGTCTTGCGCCGGCGCCATACGCTTGCGGTTTTTCCTGATAAGACCTATTCCGACGGCACCGAAGAGCACAATAGATGACGCGGATAATAGACCTGACCGGAACCATAGGAGCTTATGCCACGCGGCTTTTTGTCGAAGAAGGACACGAGGTCATCCGGGTCGAAAAAGCGAACGGCGACGATTTGCGCCTCATGCCCCCTTTTCTCGCCGACAAACGGGATTTGGAGCACAGCGCGTATCACCAGTTTTTAAATGCTGGTAAGAAGAGCCTTACCCTCGACCTGGATTCCGCCACCGGCCTAAAACTGTTCATTGATCTGCTCGGCCGAAGTGACGTTCTGGTTGCTGAGCGGTTGCCGATTGACGAGCAACTTTGCTTTGACGCCAATCCAAAACTTGTTGTTACAAAAATTGAGAATGACGCGCCGGAAATCTGCGCCATGGCGCGATCCGGACTGCTATCACTGACCGGTCAGCCGAATCAGGCTCCGATGATTTTAGGCGCTCACATCCCCTATCTAGCGGTGGGGGCGTATGTCGGCGTCGCCACCGCCGCCGCTTTGCTGGCAGCTAGAAATTGCGGACGCGGAATCGCCGCTACCGTGTCGGTGCGCCAATCGTTGGAATCCTTCGTCGAGCAGGCCATGGTAGAGTACAGTTTTTCTGGAACGATCACCGAGCGCCGCGGCAGCAAGGGGGCCATCACTGCAATTTCCGGAGCCCTGCCGTGTAAGAACGGCCACTGGGTTATCAGCCAGATACACCGGCCGGGGCGCTGGGACAAATTCGTAAACTGGGTGCAGGATCCGGACCTCAGCTCGGATCCATCGCTCGCCCAAGAAGAGAACCAACACAAGCATCGCGACTTCATTATGGATCGGCTGCACACCTGGGCCAAGCGTTTCACCAAAGAGGAATTGGTGGAAGAAGCGCAGCGGCGACACTTCCCTGCTTCGCCGGTATCGACGACGCTCGACCTGATCGATGATCCGCAACTGGTCGCGCGCGGTTTCTTAAGAGAGATGAACCATCCGCTGCTTGGACGAATTATATTCCCCCAGGGAGCCATCGCCACGGTAGCAGGCGTCCGGCTTACCCCGGCGCCGCGACTGGGCCAACACAACAAGGAGATCCTGAGTGAACTCGGCTACGCTCTCCCGCTGCACAAGAACTTCAACACGGGAGCGTAAGTAGCAAAGCTTGCGACATGCAACAAACGATTTTTTTTGATCAAGTCCGAATTGGTGATTCGATTCCCCTGCGGGAGCACGGCCCACTCACGATCGTCGACACAGTACGGTGGGCCGGCTTGCAGGAAAACGTTCAGCACCTGCACTTTGATCGTGACCATGTGCGCCAGCACAATGGGCTGCCAACGTTTATCGCGAGCGGCGCCTATCGCCAGGCGCTGCTTATCCGGATGTTAACGGATTGGATCGGCCCGCACGGCTGGCTGCGCAAAATAAACGTGCGCCACACCTATTCGACATTCGAGGGCGATAGCATGCGTTTCTTAGCGCGGATTACTGAAAAGTCGAGTGATTCTTCTGATCCATGGATTAGCTGTGAGCTCGAAGGCAAGAATCAGGAGGATCGACAAATCCTGACCGGACACTGTACATTGATTCTTCCTTTGCGTTTGGAAGATGGTCGGATTGACTGACAATCAACCAATGACACCGTGATCGCATTTTTCTGTCCGTGCAAGTAACGGGACATCGGCAACAATCGCAAACCGCTTCTCCGGCAATCCAAAATGAGCTATGAACCGGTAGTGGGACGAAGGTTATTTGACTCAGGGGATCTGAATCTCTTAGCCTGACACCGCAGGCGAGCGTATGGACAACGGACGGTGTCGAGATCGCCGAACCCATGCCGCAGCGACTGCAGTAACTCGCGGCAGAGTTGGAGTTTTTAGAATGCTGCAAAACAATAATTAGAAGGAGTTTCGACAATGGTTATACGCGAACTCAAAGACGGCCGTTCTTACGTCAGCCTACAGGAAGACCATGCCGAACTAGCCGCACAATTTGCCGCTCACTGGGGCAACGCGCGCTTCTCGCAACTCCGCCCCTATAAGACAATGGTCTTTGCCACTACCTATCACGACAGCGGCTATCGTGAATTCGAAGGCAATCCTCCCATCAATGTCGAAAAAGGCCGGCCGTACGCGCATCGAGAAAACATCCCCTCGTTTGAAGCGGTCGAATTAAAGGCCTATGTCAAAAACGTCGATTGGCTTTGTTCACACGACCTCTACGCCGGGTTGATCGTGTCGATGCACCGCACCGGCTTGTGGCACAACCGTTACAATGTCTTTACAAAACCGGCCGGCAATGTGCGCGAGAGAAGCCAGGAAGTTCAAAATGCGAAAAAAGAGTTAGAGGCCAAGCAGGAGCAATACAAGAAAACTTTGGCGGCGGGAAACCCTGCTTTCGAAGACGAACTCTGGCACAACTACCGCACCTTGCAGATTTTCGACCTGCTATCACTTTATTTCTGCTGCGACGGCTACGCTTCCGAGAAGGAGTTCAAAGAGTATGCGATTGCGCCGATTCGCATCGCGTACGATAGCAACGAAGAGACCGAGTTAAAGATTACACCCCATGGGCCGGGCTCGGTAAAGATGACCCCTTATCCGTTTGACGAAAGCCCGCTGCAGTTTTCCGTGCGCACGCGGCTCATGACTCCGGCAAAAGGCCAATCCGCCGAAGCGGGTCTCGAGGCTTATCAAAAAGCGCCCCGGCAATCGTTGACCTTCGAGGTTAGT
>JAJONK010000124.1 GCA_021323355.1 Deltaproteobacteria bacterium | reverse complement strand
CAACCGCTAACAGCACCGCAGTTCAGGCACTTATAGCAAGCGCCGCTGCGAATCATGATGGCACCGCAATCCGGACAAGGTGGCGCATCTTGCTGGTAAAGGCTGGTGACACTGCTGATACTCGTCACCGGCGCCCCGCCCCGAGGCGTCTGAGGAACAATCGACACCACCTTCTTAGAAACCGCGACTTCCTTGTCTTCGGTCTCTTGCTTGACGACACCGATCTCCCGCTGGGCTTCGCCGTCGAGAAACTTGGTTGCCAGCCACCTGAAGATGTAATCCATGATCGACTTGGCCATCGGGATATCCGGATTTTTGGTAAACCCCGAAGGTTCGAAGCGCATATGGCTGAACTTGTCCACCAACCCTCTTAACGGCACGCCGTACTGAAGTGCTATTGAAATCGCCGTGGCAAAGGAATCCATCAGCCCGGAAATGGTTGAACCCTCTTTGGACATGGTGATGAAGATTTCTCCGGGCTGGCCGTCTTCGTACATGCCGGCGATGATATAGCCCTCATGACCGGCGATATCGAACTTGTGTGTAATCGAGCGCCGTTCGTCCGGCAGCTTGCGCCGCAGCGGCCGCGTCTCCTTGTTTTCAGCCGTGCCGCTTTTGGTGTCGTCCTTGTCCTTCGACGTATTGAGCGGCTGGGTGCGTTTCGAACCATCCCGGTAGATCGCCACCGCTTTCAATCCGAGCTTCCAGGATTCCATGTATGCTTGAATGATGTCTTCTACCGTCGCCTCGTTCGGCATGTTGATCGTCTTGGAGATCGCCCCCGATATAAACGGCTGCACCGCTCCCATCATTCTGATGTGTCCCATGTAATGAATCGTACGAACGCCGTTGGCCGGCTTGAAGGCACAGTCGAAGACAGCGACGTCTTCGTCGCTTAGGTGCGGCGCGCCCTCGATGGTCTCATGCTCTTCAATGTACTCGACGATGTCTTGAATTTGCTTTACGTCATACCCGAGACGCTTAAGCGCCCGAGCCACTGTGTTATTGACGATCTTCAAGAGTCCGCCGCCTACCAGCTTCTTGTATTTGATCAGAGCGATATCCGGCTCCACTCCCGTGGTGTCGCAATCCATCATGAAAGCAATCGTGCCAGTGGGCGCGAGCACCGAGATCTGCGAATTTTTCACGCCATACGTTTCGGCCTCTCCGCAGGTCTGATCCCACGACTCGCGCGCCGCCGTCAGAAGATCCAACGGCACGTGCGCTGACGAAATCTTGTACGCATGAGAGCGATGTTTGTTGAGCACTCTCAGCATCGGCTCCCGATTGACGTCATATCCCGCGAAAGTTCCTGTGGCCCCAGCGATGCGCGCCGACTGAAGATACCCTTCTCCCGACATCAGTGCGGTTACGGCAGATGCGTAGCCGCGGCCGGCATCGGAATCATAGGGCAGCCCCAAGGACATCAGCAGTGCGCCGAGATTAGCGTAGCCCAATCCCAACTCGCGAAAGGCATGGGCATTGGCTGTAATCTCCTGGGTTGGATAAGAAGAGTTATCGACCAGAATGTCTTGCGCAAGCACGATAATGTCGACCGCGCGGCGAAAAGATTCTGTGTCGAAAACGCCGTCTTCACGCAAAAACTTTAGCAAGTTCAAGGAAGCTAGATTGCAAGCCGAATTGTCCAGATGCATGTATTCCGAGCACGGATTGGAGGCGTTGATCCTGCCGGTGCCGGAACAGGTATGCCAATCGTTGATGGTCGTATCGTATTGCATTCCGGGATCACCGCAGAAGTAAGTGCTCTCGGCAATCATGCGCATCAAATCACGGGCCTTGTAGGTGTCGCTGACTTCGCCGGTTTTGACAAAGCGAGTCTTCCATTCACGATCGTCTTGCACGGCCTGCATAAAGTCATCAGTGACACGGACCGAGTTATTGGCGTTTTGAAAGAACACGCTGCCGTAGGCCGGACCATCCAAGCTGGAATCGTATCCCGCTTCGATCAAAGCCCAGGCCTTCTTCTCCTCTTCAACTTTGCATTTAACAAACTCCTCGATATCGGGATGATCCACGTTGAGAACCACCATCTTCGCGGCTCGCCTAGTTTTGCCGCCTGATTTGATCACGCCGGCGGAGGCATCCGCCGCTTTCATGAAGGAGACTGGACCGGAAGCAGTGCCACCGCCGGCGAGTTGCTCTTTAGCGGAGCGGATCTTCGAGAGATTCACGCCGGAACCAGAACCGCCTTTAAAGATGATTCCTTCCTTGCGGTACCAATCGAGGATTGATTCCATCGTGTCATCGACAGAAAGAATAAAGCAGGCCGAGCACTGCGGCTTCTCTTCGATGCCGCAATTAAACCAAACAGGGCTGTTGAAGCAGGCCTTCTGGTGGACCAGAATATGAGTTAACTCATCGTGAAAGCTCTGGGCATCCTCATCCGTGGCGAAGTAGCCATCTTTAGTGCCCCAACGCGTGATCGTATCGACCACCCGGCCGATCATCTGCCGGACGCTGTACTCCCGTTGAGGACTACCGATCGGACCACGAAAATATTTTGAGACCACAACATTGGTGGCCATGAGCGACCACGTTTTCGGAATTTCTACATTGTTCTGTTCGAAAACCACCTTGCCCTTCTCGTTTGTGATCGATGCCGAACGGATTTCCCAATCGATTTCGTCGTACGGATTGACACCCGCTCGGGTAAAATAGCGGCTAACCTTGATACCGCTTTTGCGCTTGAGCTGGGCCGGATTTAAGCTAGGAATATCGGTGCTTTGTGGCATCATGGTCGCCATGGTAGTATCTCCCTTCGATCGCTAAATATCAATATGTAGTATGAGATCCGGCGGAACGCACTAGATTTTGTATAGTTAAAATTTTTGTCCATTTTTGTCAAGAAAATTTTTTGAATGCTTGGTTTCACTAGAATTTACCGGACTTCTGTGACACTGCCGGTAATAAAAACGCTATAATCGCAATTATGCTTTTGCTAAATTCGCGGCTGGGTTATTCGAAATGGGAAGAAAAACACCGCCAACAATAGATCGCGTGGGCGAGGTTCTGGGAAATTCGTTGAAGCGCCTAGATCTCTCCTATCGACTCAATGAATACGGTATATGGCCGGTATGGGACGAAGTCGTCGGCAAAACTATCGCCGTAAACGCGCAGCCCGAAAAAATCCGCAACGGCACATTGTTTGTCAAAGTGACAAGTTCCGTTTGGATGCAGCAGTTGCAGTTCATGAAAGAGATGATCGCGGAAAAATTAAATAACCGGCTCAACCGAGAAGTCGTCAAGAATATTTTCTTCGTCGTCGGCCGGATTGATTCACCCGGACCGGCGGAAACCCCGAGTACGGGTGTCCGACCCCGAGTTACGTCAAGCCTTTAAGAAACTGCTAAAGAGTTATTCGCGCCGGCGCGGGCAAGGGTAAGCAGCAGACGCGCAACTGCCGACCGGTGATTCACAGCCCACAGGCTGATCCACTCTAGAAAGAACTCTTAAGAACCATCGATGCCTTGGCATCGGAAAAAGCATGAACGCTTCGCAAGCGCTTCGGTTCAAGCCCGGCGCTTCGCATCGTGCTCACTAAATCGACTGTGCGATCTCCCAGATGAATACATGCAAAGCAGCCTTTGTTCTTTGCCAAGAACGCTGCGGCCCTGACAAAATCATCGAGACTGGCTTTGATTTCATGACGAGCAATTTGCTTTTCGTCAGAAAAGCTCAAACGGCCGCTACTGGTTTGCCGGTAAGGGGGATTACAGACGACCACGTCGAAGCTTTCAGGTTTGAAGCGCTCCACAGTCATTGCAATATCGATTTGCGCGATCACAATACGATCTTCGTAGCCGTTGAGGCGAATGTTTCGCGCCGCGCGATCTGCCATCTGCCGCTGAATCTCAACTCCCGTAAGCAAGATCGATGGATAACGGTAGGCCAAGATCAGCGGCACCACTCCGTTACCGGTGCCCAAGTCGATCACTTTATTTCCGGATCGAATTGTCACGAAATCGGCCAATAGAATGGAATCGATGGAAAATCGATAACCCTGCTTCTTCTGATATAGCTGCAGGGCGCCGCCGAAAAGCGCATCCAGTGTCTCATCACTTGCCGGAGCCGCCGATGAAAACGCCGCAGCAGAGAATCGGCCGGGCCGCGCAGGTTGTGCGTCGGCATCTATCTCGCTCATACCAAAAATCTTTTTCATGCTTGCAAAGCGCAGCAGACTTCTATATTTAGTCTGAATCCACTAGCATCGTTCTCCCTCAACAAAAGCATGGTTCCGTTCCTAGGCCGAATCGGCCGTTATGCCATCGATCAGATTGCCGGGATGGGAAGAATGTTTCTCTTTCTCATCTCAGCCATCCTGCAAGCCTTTCGCGCGCCGGCAAAACTTCGTCTGATCGTTTACCACATCAAGACCATTGGCGTGGATTCTCTTTCAGTCGTCTCTCTGTCAGGATTTTTTACCGGCATGGTGATGGGCTTTCAAGGCTACTACAGTTTGAGGCAGTTCAACGCCGAGAGCTGGCTCGGCTCCGCCACCGCACTAAGTTTATTACGCGAGCTCGGCCCCGTTCTCTCAGCATTCATGGTCACCGGAAGAACCGGCTCCGCGATGGCCGCGGAGTTGGGCACCATGCGTGCCACCGAGCAGATCGATGCTCTTTATTCCATGGCGATCAATCCGATCAAGTATCTAGTTACTCCGCGCATCGTCGCCAGCCTAATCGCCATGCCGATGCTCACGGCGATTTTCAATGTCATCGGAATCTTCGGCTCGTATGCCGTCGGTGTCGGAATCCTTGGTGTCAGCTCGGGCAGTTTTTTTTCCGGCATGGAAAACAGTGTGGTTTTTCACGACGTTTACAGCGGAATCATCAAATCGGTCTGTTTTGGTCTGATCATTACCTGGATCTGCTGCTACAAAGGATTTCATGCTCCACCGATGGCCACCGGAGTGAGCCAGGCCACCACCGAATCGGTGGTTCTTTCTTTCGTTTTCATCCTGGTTTGGGATTATTTTCTTACATCAATCATGTTGTAGCCCGATGATAAAGGTCGTTAATTTGCACAAAAGCTTTGGCCGGCAAAAGGTTCTCAAGGGTGTGAACCTCGAGTTCGCCACGGGAAAAATTACCACCATCGTCGGAACCAGTGGTTGTGGCAAGACGGTACTGTTGAAACATTTGAACGCCTTACTCCTGCCCGACGAAGGTGAAGTTCTGATCAACGGGATCGACATCACCAAGCTCGGCCAAAAGGAATTGTACCGGATCCGGGCCAAATTCGGCGTGCTTTTTCAAGGCGCTGCGCTACTCGATTCGATGACCGTCTTCGACAATGTCGGTTTTCCATTGCGCGAGAAAACACGGATGAATGAGAACGAAGTGAAGACCAAAGTCGCCGACCGGCTGGAGCAGGTCGGATTGGGCGAAATGGGACATAAGCTGCCAGCGGAACTGAGCGGCGGAATGAGAAAACGCGCCGGCTTGGCGCGCGCCCTCATCATGGACCCCGAAATCGTCCTGTTTGACGAGCCTACCACCGGTCTCGACCCGGTGCTGGCAACCGGCATTCACCAACTCATATCAAGAACTCAAAATGATTTCGGCTACACGGGGATTATCGTCAGTCACACGATTCCACAGGTCTTCGATATCTCCGACTACATCGTCATGCTTGCCGGCGGGGTTGTTGAAGAGGTCGCCCCTCCGCAGGCTTTTTGCGTCTCGGAAAATCCGATTGTCCAGCAATTTATTCACGGCAGAACTGAAGGGCCCATCGAAGTCTTGTAGGAGATCGAAGTGAACCATTCACGCACTGACATCATGGTCGGTATTTTTGTACTGGCGGGAGCCATCTGCCTCGGCTATCTCGCCATACGGCTCGGCAAAGTAGAATTGTTCGGCGCGACCGGATACGTCGTTTACGCCGATTTCTCTTCGGTCGCAGGATTGAAAGTCGGCGACCCCGCAGAAATCGCCGGTGTCAGAATCGGCAAAGTAGAATCGCTCGGTTTGGTTGACGATCGCGCGCGTGTCGCTATACGGGTGGACCCCAACGTGAAGCTCCAGGACGACGTCATTGCGTCGGTACGCGCCCGCGGTCTCATCGGCGACAAATTTGTCTTGATAGCACCGGGAGCTTCGGATAACATTATCGCGCCCGGAGGCAAGATCAGAGAAACCGAATCGCCCCAAGACATTACGGATCTCATTGGCAAATTTGTCGGCGGAGATCTCACATCCAAAAAAGACGAACAATGACGAAATCATTCTGGCATCTTCTTGTGCTTTCATCGCTGATGTTTTTAAGCGACCCCGTATCATCTATGGCGGGACCACCAACCGATCAGATCAAGGCGACGGTGGATAACGCTGTTGGGCTACTCAGGGAATCCGGGAACACGACCGCGGCGGCTAAAGACCGTCGAGAGCAGCTGAGACAAATTCTTTTTGCCCGATTCGACTTTTCAGAAATGGCCAGGCGCGCGTTAGGCGCTCATTGGCGCCGGCGCACTTCTACCGAGCAACAGGAATTCGTCCAGCTATTCACTGAGCTGCTCGAACGTCAATACGCTGGCATCATAGAGTCCTACACCGATGAGAAAATCGTCTACGTCGGCGAAAGAACCGATGGCGCGTTTGCCGAAGTAAACAGCAAGATATTCACCGCCAAAGGTCAGGAGTTGTCGATCAACTACAAGGCTCAGTTGGTCGGCCAGGAGTGGAAGGTCTATGATGTGATCGCCGAAGAAATCAGCCTGGTCAACAATTTCCGCTCTCAATTTAACCGCGTAATCTCCAGCTCCTCCTATGAGGAATTGGTCCGACGGCTTAGGGAAAAGCAGGCGGACGTGATCCCTGTCAAGAATTAGCGGCCGACCCGCTGTACTTTCACCACGCTTCTTAAAGCTCAGGCGGCGCTCATCGCGCCTGCTGCTCTGCGCCTCTTTCACCGAATCACCCTATCCAGTATGCTTTGAGGGGTTGGTTTTTTCGAAATAGCAGATTAGAGATGTGACTGGAAGGGAGCTCTCGCATGGCAATCAATATCGATTGGCATTCGCATCATACGGCGCCGGAAGTCTCCGATCGGATCAAAGACCTAACCGGTAAGCGTCCGCATATCGACGCATTGGATTCACCGGATTTCTCCAAACGCGTCAGGGAAATGGACGAAGCGGGTGTCGATCTGCAGCTCATTTGCCAGGGTGCCGGCGTTTATGCCGACCAAATGCCGCCGGAACAAGCGCTCGAGATCGTGCGCATGTCGAACAACGTGCTTGCCGAGCGACTCGCTGGTTACAAAGATCGGTTGATGGGCGTCACGGCTTTGTCGCTAAAAAATATTGCCGCGTCCGTCGCGGAAATCGAACGAACGGCAAAACAAGGCTTTCGCGCTGTACTGCTCTATCCGCACGTCGACGGCAAGATGCTCGTGGACACGCCAGAAATGGACCCGATCTTCGCGAAAATTTCTGAGCTCAACCTGCCGATCTTTCTGCACGGCGCCGGTACGGCGCAAGATCCATCCTTGGCGCGTCTCGAAGACGGCGGCGCGGGAGTCGCTTATGCGGTTCTGTCTGATGGCGAGGTCGCGGAGTGCTGCCTGCGCATGATTGCCAGCGGCTTGTTCGATCGTTATCCAAACCTAAAAATCGTTATCCGCAGCTCAGGCGGCGGTATACCGCTATTGCTTCATCGCTTTTTCTGGAAGCATAAAGGGCCTAACGGGGAGCGGCGCTACTCGGAAATTTTTCTTGAGCACTTTCTCATCGATTGCGCCAGCTCGGATGACCGGACACTGTCGTTCTTGATAGACAAGATGGGCGAGAACAACATGGTTTTTGGCTCTGACTACTGCGGCGGGCTCGACCGGCTGAACAGAAGTTTTAACGCCATCCTGGCGCAACCCAATCCCGATCACATCAAAGGCTTTATGGAAAAAAATTCCCGGCAGCTGTTACACATTTAACTTGGAGCTCGACCCTCTGCGGCTAGTCGACCGGGCGTGAACCTGATGGTTGAACTCCAATGAAATCCTATGGCATCTCTGTATGACCTGACGATCATCGGCGGTGGCATTCTCGGTCTCGCCACCGCGTTGAAAATCACTGCCGTCCATCCCCGCCTGAGGCTATTGCTGTTGGAGAAAGAACCGGATCTCGCGCGCCATCAAACCGGCAACAACAGTGGCGTGATTCATTCAGGCCTCTACTACCGACCGGGGTCGCTAAAAGCGCGCACCTGCGTTGCCGGACGCAGAGAGCTGATCCAATTCTGCGACGAGAACGGCGTGCCCTATGAAATTTGCGGCAAGGTCGTCGTCGCCACGACTGACGAAGAGCTGCCGCGTTTGGAGGAATTGCGCCGCCGCGGAGAAGCCAACGGCCTGCGTGGGCTCGAAACAATCGGCGCCGAGCGCTTAAAAGAGCTTGAGCCACACGCCACGGGAATCAAAGGCCTCCACGTTCCGGAGACCGGGATCATTGACTACAAGAAAGTGGCCGCCGCATACGCCGCTAAGATTCGCGATTGTGGCGGCGACATCCGGCTGTCGCAAAAAGTCGTAGGCATACTCGATCGGCCCGACGAAATCGTGCTGCAGACTTCCGGTGGGGATTATCGCACCAAGCATTTGATCAATTGCTGCGGACTGCAATCGGACTTGATTGCAAAAATGGCTCGCGGCGCTAATCAGGACCATGAGCCGGAGCACCGCATCATTCCGTTTCGCGGCGAGTATTACAAGATCGCGCCGGAACGGCAGTCCTTGGTGAAAAATCTGATTTATCCGGTTCCCGATCCGACTTTTCCGTTCTTGGGTGTTCACTTCACGCGAATGGCCAAAGGCGGCGTGGAGGCGGGTCCTAATGCGGTGCTCGCTTACGCGCGCGAAGGTTACAGCCACAGGCAGGTTAACCTGAACGATCTCTGGCAAACAGTTTCGTTCAGAGGATTTTGGGCGATGACCGGAAAATACTGGCAAACCGGTTTCGGCGAGCTTTACCGCTCACTCAGCAAAACAGCTTTCGTGCGCGCGTTGCAACAGCTGGTGCCCGAGATCCGCGCGAGCGATCTGGTTGCCGGCGGCGCTGGCGTGCGCGCCCAAGCGGTCTCAGCCAACGGCGCGCTGGTGGATGACTTTGTGATTAAACAAGGCCGCAACGCTATTCACATACTCAACGCCCCGTCGCCCGGTGCGACAGCCTCGCTCGCTATCGGCCGGCAGATCTGCGAGATGGCGGAAAAAAACTTCGACCTTAGAAACTAGTTCAGCGTTGCGTTACACCTCATATCGCGCATCACCTCAGTAGCCTACCCTGCGTCTTCTCACTGCGCCGGCTTAAAGGTGTCGCGGAATAGGGTGACGTACTTGTCGAAGTCATCCATCACCGACTGCTCGAAGGGTAAAAGCTTGTATGGCTTCAGATAAGTCGCGGTCACATCCGGTCGGGTCGGAATTCGGCGGCTGGCGCGGATCGTTTCCATTCCCGAGCGGGACAAAAGAAAATCGTAAAACAACGCCGATGTGTAGACGTTTGCGCCCGTGCTGGTGATTGCCGCGGCGACCTTCGAGATCGGAATCACTCCGTCCAGAACTGCCCATTCTACCGGCGCCCCCTGGGCCTTGGCGCGCTCGACTGTGTGTACCTGAAGCTCGGAAGCGATGGGAAACTCGCCCGCCGCCATCAGTTGGCCGATGAGCGAATGGCCTTTGCGCCACTGTATCTGCTGGGCCGCGAGTTTTTTCATATAATCCAGTGCCGCCTCCCTGCCGTCTCGCCGTTCCAAAAAGCGCAACGAAACGACGAACCAGTTATACGGCTCCGTATCCATAGCGATGGAACCCTTCCATTTGGCGTTCAGCAAATCTTTATAGGTTTTCGGCGCTCCATCTTTATTCACCATTTTGGTGTTGTAAGCCGCTACCCACGCTGATGTGTAAAGACCCGTCCAATAAGCGCCTGGATCTTTGGCTTCCTCAGGATAAATCGAGTTTTCCAAACCCTCATAACGCGCCAACAGCTTGCGTTTGATCATGATCGACAGTTCCAGCTCGGGCAAAGCGACGATGTCGGCCTTGAAAGCATTGGCGCGCGCCTCGGCGAGAATCCGTTCGAGTAATTTCTCGCTCGACGAGCGCAAATGCTGGATCTGGATCGACGGATGCTGCTCGTTGAATCTCTTAATCAAAGCAAGTGCATCTTCTGCGGTCGTGCTTGAATACCAGACCAATCCGCTCTCTTTTTTGCTTCCTTCGACAAGCCGCGCCTGTCGTTCCGCCGGCGGTAATTTCATCACAGCCGCAAGCGCCGCCTGACGAGTTTGGGCATCTGCTACGACGGCAAGCTGATTAACCACAGATAGACAATTATCAACAACAAAGTTGGCATGTTGTCGCCTCCGATTGATCTGAATCGTTCGCGCGGATAAGAAGGGGAGAGTTCATAAAAAGCTGCCACTGAATTAGCCAGCTTCGCCGAGTCTGTCAACTATGAAGATCTTTGAATTCACGGCCAACCTTGATTTCCATTTGCTCGTCAAATATCGTGGCGAAATATTCTGCGGAGGAAACCATCTGAATGATCATCGAATATAAGGGCAAGAAACCGGCTGTGTCTCCCAAAGCCTT
>JAJONK010000123.1 GCA_021323355.1 Deltaproteobacteria bacterium | reverse complement strand
CGCATACTTAAAAACGCTGACCGATACGGTTACGCCGAAGCAGCCAGAGCCCTACAAAGGCGGCTAAATAAATCGGCTTTGACAAAAGGTGTTTGACTAAGACGGGAGTTGCGGCGGTCCCCAAACCGTCGTCGAAAAAGGAGGGCCGCTTCGTCCGTTTGGCCTCCATTAACTTGTAATTTCTAATTATCTCCGCAGTTCTTAGCGGACAGTCATATCACCGATGATTTAAATAAATTGCGACTATTTCGCCAGCACCACCAGGATCGTTCCCGTCACCGTGAGCAGCGCGCCGATGATGACGCGTAGATTGATCGCTTCCAGATCTCTAAGAAAGATGGCCGTAAACAGTAGAGTCAGCACCGGATTGGAACTGACCAGGGGCTCGACGATGACGACTTTGCCATGACTGAGAGCGTAAAACACCGAGAGTGTCGCCGCGGTATTGAAGAGCGCCGCGGTGAAAAGCCAGCCTGCGCTACGGCGCGTGAGCTTTAACGCCGCTTTGCCGCCGCGAACCTGCAACAGGGCGAACGAGAAGAACGCCGCCGAGCCCGCCGTGATCGCGGCCGCGAGCACGGGAACGGGAACGTAGTCCAGACCGGCCTTGCGCAAAATCGCCGAGGCGCCGAAAGCGGTGGCGCCGATCAAGGGATAGATTACATCCAGCTTACGCCACGGGCCTTGCCCGGGCTTCGACACCGACAGCGAAATGACGCCGCTGATCACCAGCAGCGTTCCGACGATGTTCTGCGGCACCCAGACTTCGGCGAGAAAGATTACCGCGAAGATCGAGGCAAAGATCGGCGATGAATTGGCGACGGGCACCGAGCGCGCCACGCCGATTTTTTCGATTCCCACATAGCTCATGGTACGGCCGATGCCGGGAGCGAAAATGCCGGCCGCTACAAAGATCAGCGACACCGGCGTCCACAGAGCCGAGAAGGGCGCAAAAAAGGGAAACATGAGCCATAGCACCGCCGCCGTCATCGATAACGAGATGAACGAGCCGGTCATCGCGTTGGATTCGACCAAGCCGCGCCGGATGAAGATATGCGCGATAGAAAAGAAGAGCGCCGCTTGAAACGAGAAGTAAATATCCATGGGTTATTTTGCTGTGACCACCAGCACGGTGCCGGTGATGATGATGACGGCGCCGAAAATATCGCGGGGCGTCAGTTGCTCCAGGCCGCGGAAGAACAAAGCGCTCCAGAGAATCGTCAGCAGCGGATTGCACGCGACCAGCGGTTCCACACGAACGACCTTGCCGAGATTGAGCGCGGAGAAAAACGAGAGAATCGCGCCCATATTCACCAGGGCCGCGGCGAAGAGCCATGCGGTGCCGCGCCGCTCGAATTTAAGAGCGCTTTGCCCGCTGCGAAAGCCGACGATCAGCAGGAAAAAGAAAAAAGCCGAGCCGACTGTCACCGCCGCGGCGAGAAGCGGGTCGGGCACCTCGACTAGGCCGCGCTTGCGGAGCAGGGTAGAGATGCCGAACGCGACCGCCCCGAGGAGCGGGAAAACGATGTCCTTTCTGCGCCAGTCCGTAGCAACCGACGCTCGGGCGGAGGAGAGTACGGCAATGCCAGCGATCACGAGGCACGTGCCCAGAATGTTCTGCGCCAGCCATAGTTCGCCCAGAAGCAACACCGCAAACATGGACGAGAAGATCGGTGAAGTGTTGACGATGGCCGAGGCGCGCGCCACGCCGATGCGCTCCATGCCGATGTAGCCCAGAGTCTGGCCGATGGCGGGCGCAAACAGGCCGGCGGCGGCGAAATAGCCCGTCGCGGAATTTTTCAGCAGGCCGAGCGGGGCAAGTAGAACTGCGAGAATCCAGAATCCCGTCGCACTGGTGCCGAGGGAGATCAGCGAGCCGGTAAGAGCATTGGAATAAACCAGGCCGCGGCGCACGAAGATATGAGCGACCGAAAAGCAGAATGCGGCCTGCAGCGCGTAGTATTCAGCCATGGTGTCCGGGCAAGAAAATGGCCGCTTCAGTGAAGCTTGCTGAGAGCAGATTCATGCGGACGGCGGCAGCCATGCTTTCTCGTGCTGATTCCAAACCGCTCCGCGCTCCGACCATGCGCGGCTGCGCGCCGTGTGCATAGGAGAACCCGTAGCGTCAGATTTATAATGAGACATGCAGTCATTCGCCATCCCAACGCGTCACGTGCAACGCATGTTAGTGTCCATCCGCGCTAATCATCCGCACGCGCTACATAGGCAGATCAATCTGCTGGCGGCTGTTGAAACTCACGCACGAGCGGCGCGAGGTCAACTGTTCTCAGCGCGTCAACGGCGGCTTCCCAACGCCCCTCCGCACAGAGGCCCTGCATGCCGGCATCCTCGTATGCTTGAAGGACCGCGTCGAGGCATGCCTCTCGAATGCGTTTGGCGAGATCTTCTACGTCCATATAGCTCCCACAGAACAGGTTCGATTAGAAGGATCGTATTTTTCGATCCGCTGCGAGGTCGGGCATGAGTAATTCACTTATTGCGTCTGACAAACAGTTGCTGCATTGAGAATCGTTTCTCCGGCTTTCGCGGGGTTATTTTTCCTCGATTGGAGTTTAGAATTTTGCGCCGGTGTTCCGATATTCTCACGGGCGGCCAAACGCTGCCATTCTTATCGGGTTCGGGCTTACCTAACGATCCGCCGGTAAAATTCACGCCGCTGTCCTATACCTACGATCATTAGCGCCCTTCCTTTAACTTGGTACAGAATCCGATAATCCCCCACACGCAAGCGGTAGATCTGCTCGTCGCCTGCCAACTTCTTAATGCCTGCCGGATACGGATTTTGAGCCAGAGCGTCGATTCGTCGAGCAATCCTTTTTCGGATCGATCCATCCAGCGCTCTAAAATCTCGTTCGGCTCGCAGCGCGAACTCCATGCGCAATGCCAATCAGATGCCCAAGTCTTTCTTGATCCTATCCCATGATTTGGTGCCTTTTCTTTTGGCCTCGAACAGCGCTTCCCGCGCCTCTTCCAGGTCGATCTTATCTTCCAAAGCTTCCAACAATTTTACGTCTTCGATAGGGACCACGGCGACAATCTCCTTGCCCCGGCGCGTTAGCGTAACTCGCTCCTTGGCGAAAGCCGCCCGATTGATGATTTCAGAAAACTGAGCCCGGGCGTCTACTGTGTTCACTTGTCCCATAGCCATGGACCCTCCACATATCGCCCAAATGTACATTTAGGCGATAGCGCCGTCAATGCCGCACAAGAATTCGGGAAACGGAGGTTCGCAAGGTCAGATGAGTTATTGACTCGGCTTTATCCATTTTCGGCCTCGACAGCAAATTTTTTTCCTTCTGTGGTGATTTCCGCGTTGATCTGGCATAGCTGTGAAGATTGCGCTGCTCCCAACATGCCTCTCTCCCGCAACATAGTTCTGCTCCTCTGCGCCGGCGTTGTGACGATGACATCGATCGGCATGAATTCGTTCAGCCTGTTTCTTAGACCCATCGAGGCGGAATTCGGCTGGTCGCGGACCATTGCCACGGTGCCGTACATGTTCGGCATGCTCGGCTGGGGAGTCGGCGGCGTCTTCTTTGGTAAACTGGCCGACGATCTGGGCGCCCGCCGGGTCATTCTTACCGGGATTCTTCTGATGGCCGCTGGTTTTTTCGGTATGGGCCTTTCGCAAAACTTGTGGCAACTGTCGCTCTCGTACGGGATTCTGGTCGGGCTGGCGAAGGGAGCGGCCGGACTCGTGATCATCTCGCTCCTGGTCGCCAAGCACTACGAAGCCAATCGCCGAGGTCTCGCTGTGAGTATCATACAGACGGCCTCGCCGCTGAGCCCGGTGTTCTTTTCCCCGCTGCTTTACTTCTTGATCGAGAGGTTCGATTGGCGCGCCGCCGCTTTGGCCAGCGGTGTCTTGCTGTTGGCGGTGGCTTTTCCCCTCGGCTGGTTCGGCGCGCGCGACCCGAATGATGTTGCGACCGCCCGGGGGGAGCGCGCAAGTTGGGCAAGCTGTCTTCCTTACCTGCGCGATCGTTCGATGATCTTGCTGTTCGCCGCGCGATTTTCCTGCGGCGTAGGTTTGTTTCAGACTGTGCATCTTGTGGCGATCGCGCTGAGCAAAGGTTTCGATGCCGCCACCGGAGCTTTCGCTGTCGGCATTTTTGGCGCAGCGGCGGCGCTGTCGGCGCTGTTTTTCGGTTGGCTCTCGGACCGCTATGGCCGAGCGCAAGTGCTCGCTCTCACTTATCTCGTGCGCGGCTTGGGCACACTGGTATTTGCCCTTGATATGCCAAACGAGCTTTTCTTCTACGCCGTTGTGGTACTCGCAATGGGACCCACCTTCGGCACGATCGCGGTTCAGAATGTGATGTTCTACGAGATTGTCGGACCGAGGATGGCCGGAGTCATCCTGGGGATAAGTTTCATCGTCCACCAGATCGGCTCCGCCGGGGGTCCGATGCTGGCGAGCCTGGCCTTCGACATGACTGGCAGCTACGACGGTTTCATGATTATCATGGGCGTCATTCTCTTGCTCTCCGCGGCGCTTGTATACAGCACAGTCTCAAGAAAGCCGATTGCCGCAGCCGCTCCTAGCATGCGCGAAGCGCGCACTTAAACCGCCATACCGCCAAACCTAGGGAGAGCGCGCAAAAGAAGATTACGAATGTCGGGGCCGGGAATCCTGGGTGTGTGTTGATTCGTTAGAATATACTTCGGAGAGCGCAAAGCTTTTGCCGGACTAATGCTGAGCAGGATAGAATCGCCGCCCACAACATGAATCCCACTATTGCCGGCGTGATCGTTTTTATATGTACGTTCGCCGGGGCGCTGTTCGGAATGTGCTTGCGCGCCATCTTACCGGAACATAACCTTAACGTTGAGTCGCGAGATACGGTCAAGGTCGGCGTCGGGCTCATTGCCACGATGACCGCGCTTGTCCTTGGACCCGTCACTGCTTCCGCTAAAAGTTTCCTTTGATGTCTGTCGAAAAGATGAAACAAACCGCCAGTGAAATCCTCGCTCTCGACCGGGTGCATATATTGTCTCGGAATTTCCCTCTACCGTCTAGAGTTTAGAGTCCACAGTCGCACTTGTCGGATCGGCAAAGCATGCTGAACGACTGGACGAAGGGTGGGTCTATGCGATGCCGCTAGTTTGAGCCTTTGCGCAAGCCGGAGGTTTGCCGGATCGAGGTCCGGGCGCTGAGACTGCCGCGCGAGAATGCTCACCCAGCCATTCTGGACGGGTTTTTCCGAAGTGGTTTTTCACCTCCTCCAAGTGCATGACATCGGCATACTTGTGATGCAAATCGAACAGGTTGAGCTTGTGTGTTAGCAGACTTCGGTCAAAGCAGCATTCTTCTACGACCACGACGTGATAACCGTAGGAGTAGGCTTCTACCACCGAGGCGCGCACGCATCCGCTCGTGCTCTCGCCGCAGACGATCAAGCTGTCGGTCCCGAGGCGGGTGAGATTTGTAACCAGAGCGGTGCCGAAGAACGCGCTCGCCCGCTGCTTGTAGATTACCAGGTCGCCCGGCTGGGGCTTGAAGTCCTCGCGGATCTCGAAGACTTCCTTTTCGCCGCGGAACTTGTGCTTGGTCGCATAGACTCCCGCCGGATTCACTTCGTCGCGCGTCTCGCTGGTCGTGTAGATCACGGGCAGGCGCTGGGCCCGCGCCAGGGCGATCAGTTCCTGGATCGGCTTGATCGCGTTGTGGGCGTAGAGGCCGCACGATTTCTTGTGCTCTTTCACAACCTCCTGCACGGGCGTCGGGCCGCCTTCGAAAACGAGGTTGTAAAGATCGATGGCGAGCAGGGCAGGATTTCGCCCGACGTGGGTTTCCCGGTTATAGGAGCTGTACACCTCGCGCATCTCCTCGTCCATCACATCCTTCCAGCAATGATCCTCAAATGTCTTGTTCATCGCGCTTGTCCTCCAACTGTTATTGCAGAAGCTTCTCCAGACGCTTGACCATCTGCGGCGAAGTTCCCATCACCTCACGCGCCAACCGCTCCAATTCAACGCCGTTTTTCGGATTTACATCGAGGCTCAGTTTGCGCGCCTCCATGAGGAACTCGGGATCTTTCATCGTTTTCGAAAAAGAGTTCCGCAGAAGCTCCAGGCGATTCTCCGGTATTCCCGGCGGCGCTACAAACGGCCGGCCGAAATCCGGGGCTGCCAAGACCACGTTCATAAGCTCGATGTCCTCTTTGCCGATCTGTTGTTTTTGCGCGACCTCCCAAACCGTCGGCACATCCGGCAACGCGCCATCTCTTTGTCTGCCGCTATGAACCAGCACCCGAATGAAGCCGCTCTTGACCCATGTTTTCAAAGGCTCAGCGCTGAGAAGCGTGGTTACGCTAATTGCACGGCAGACTGCCTCGCCCCTTTCGATGGCTAGGTTCATGGCTCCCGAACCTTGGTAACCCAACACCTGCTTGAACTTTGCCGCGAACACCTCCGTAAGAAGCCGGACGAACGCATAGTTTGGCGACCCGGCGGCGCTGTCGGCGCATACCACGGGCTCCCGCGCCGCCTTGATGTCATCCAAACTGCGATGGCCGGAATCGCTTCGAACAAAAAGGCTGGTGACGTTGGGTTGGTCGGTGCCGATCCAGCCGAATTTCACCCAATCGAATTTGATTTCCGGTTTGCCGAGAAGCTGCGCCTGATAGAGCCCCCCAGCGATCAGACCAATGGCGAGCCCATCGGGCTTGGCCACGCTGTAGATATAATTTGCCGCAATCGCTCCAGCCGCGCCCGGCATATTCTGAACGACGACCTGCGGATTTCCGGGAATCTGTTTTGGCAGGTGACGAGCCACCAGCCTGGCCAGCAGATCGCTGCCGCCCCCAGCCGTTCCATAATCAACGATGCGAATGGTCTTGTCTTCGTAAAACGGACGGGCTTGAGCCCGGGCGTCGCTGATTTGCAAAATCCCCCAGATGGCGACACAGCAAAGGGGTAGCATCCACTTGTGCGCTCCTTTGATTTTGGCCATGAGCGTTGACTCCACATTTTCCATGCGCTGATTTCTGACACAAACCATTAACAATTGAAAGTTTCGCCGACCCGCGCGCTTGCGCCGGACCTACGGGTCGGAATAGGCTCGATCAATAATCCATCTTTGAAGGAAAAAAACCGTTCCATTAAATTCGGAGGACCGCCATGACAGATAGCTATGACGCCGTCTATACTCGCTGGCTGAACGATCCTGAGAATTTCTGGGCCGAGGCGGCCGAAGCGGTGCATTGGGATAAAAAGTGGGACAGGGTGCTCGACGATTCGCGGACGCCGTTCTATCGATGGTTCCCCGGCGGACTCCTCAATACTTGCTACAACGCGCTCGATCGCCACGTCGAAAGCGGCCGGGCGGATCAGCCGGCGCTGATTTACGACAGTCCGGTCACGGCAACCGTTCAGACGTTCACCTATCGCGAGTTGCTCGATCAAGTAGCGCGCTTTGCCGGGGTGCTTAGCGCGCAAGGAGTTCAGAAAGGCGATCGGGTCATTATTTACATGCCGATGGTGCCGGAGGCGATCGTCGCGATGCTCGCGTGCGCGCGCATCGGCGCGATTCATTCGGTAGTTTTCGGAGGCTTTGCTTCCCACGAGCTCGCCAATCGCATCACCGATGCGCGACCGAAGGTGATCATATCGGCTTCGTGCGGTATCGAAGTCGGCCGGATCATTCCGTACAAACCTTTGCTCGACAAGGCGATCGAACTTGCGGCAGTCAAGCCGGAGCGCTGCATTATCGTTCAACGTCCGCAGGAAAAGGCGTCGATGATCGGCGGGCGCGATCTCGATTGGTTGGAAGCAATGGCGCGAGCAAAACCCGCCGGCTGCGTTCCCGTCCGAGCCACCGATCCGCTTTACATCCTTTACACCTCCGGCACGACCGGCATGCCCAAGGGGATCGTGCGCGACAACGGCGGGCATCTGGTCGCGCTCACATGGAGCATGCAGCACATCTATGGCGTGGAGCCGGGTGAAGTGTACTGGGCGGCATCGGACGTGGGCTGGGTGGTCGGCCACTCGTACATAGTTTACGCGCCGTTGTTCAACGGCGATACTACGGTGCTCTACGAGGGCAAACCGGTCGGCACTCCCGACGCAGGCGCGTTCTGGCGGGTGGTCTCACAACACGGCGTGAAGGTTTTGTTCACGGCGCCCACGGCGTTTCGCGCGATCAAGCGCGAAGATCCCAACGGCAAATGCATGCGCAAGTACGACTTGAGCGGCTTTCGCACGCTCTTTCTCGCCGGCGAACGCTGCGATCCGGACACGCTCTTGTGGGCGCAAAAGCAGCTTGGCGTGCCGGTGATCGATCACTGGTGGCAGACCGAAACCGGCTGGCCGATCGGCGCCAATTGTATCGGATTGGGGATGCTGCCGGTGAAACCGGGTTCGTGCACGAAAGCCGTGCCCGGTTACGATGTCCGGGTGTTGGCCGATGACGGCGGGGAATTGCCGCCGACGCAGATCGGCAGCATCGCGATCAAGCTGCCGCTGCCGCCGGGTTGTCTGCCGACACTCTGGAACAACGATGAAGGCTACCGCAAGGCTTACCTCGCAAGGTTTCCCGGCTACTATCTCACTGCCGACGCCGGATACAAAGATGAGGACGGTTATCTTTGGGTGATGACCCGCACCGACGACATCATCAACGTCGCCGGTCATCGGCTCTCCACCGGCGCGTTGGAAGAGGTGCTGGCGTCTCATCCCGACGTCGCCGAGTGCGCGGTCTTGGGAGTCGCCGACGAGATCAAAGG
>JAJONK010000122.1 GCA_021323355.1 Deltaproteobacteria bacterium | reverse complement strand
TTGACGGTTTGAACCAGCAGCGCTGCGGCCCGCGCATGAACCCCAAGTTTATTTTTGATTTCCATTTTTTTAACGACCTTGACCATGGATCATTTTTCGATGTCGCGATGCTTGACATGAATGCGGAATTTACCGCCACTCAGTCTTTTATGTAACTCTTCCACTAAAACCACCGAACGATGACGCCCGCCGGTACAGCCAAGGGCGACTGTTAAACTGCTCTTCCCTTCGCGCTCATAAAGCGGCAAGGTAAACTCCAGTAAAGAATACAGCCGATCGAGAAAAATCCGGGTTTCTTCATTCTTCAGGACGTATTCTTCCACCTCGCGCTCCAAGCCGTCATGAGCGCGCAATTCACTGACAAAGTACGGATTGGGCAAGAACCGAACGTCCAGGATCATATCGGTGTCATGGGGAATGCCGTACTTGTACCCGAACGACGTCAGAAACACGTTCATGCTGCGGGAATACGGCGACTCGCAGAACCGTTCTTCCATCTCCCGCTTGAGCTCATGAACGTTGAGGTTGCTAGTATCGATCACTTTGTCAGCCAGTTCACGCATTGCCTCAAGCGCCCGGCGCTCACGCGAAATCCCCTCTTGGATGGGCTCCTCGCCTGCGAGCGGATGAGGTCGCCGGGTCTCACTGAACCGCCTCAACAAGACTTCATCCGAAGCGTCGAAAAAGAGCACTTGAACGTGGTGCCCGGCATTGCGCATATCGGCCAGAACCCCCGGCAACGCTTGCAGAAATTGCCCGGCTCTCAGGTCGACGCCGAGAGCGATCCGAGTGATTCCTTCATTGTAACCAACGCAGAGATCGATAAATTTTGGGATAAGCGGCGCGGGTAAATTGTCGATACAGAAAAAGCCGTTATCTTCCAAGGCCCGGATCGCGACACTTTTCCCGGACCCCGAGAGACCTGTGACGATGATGACTGCTAGATCATCCGTCATAACAGATCAAAACTTCTGGTCTTCGGTTGCAATGATGTCGTAAAGATCCTGGCTGCTCCCGGCAGTCAATAGCCGGCGCCGCAAAACCGGATCCTTCAGCAAACGCGAGATTCTCGCCAGCGCCTTCAAATGATCGGCCGCTGCGTCTTGAGGGGCGATTAGGGTGAAAAACAAATAGGTCGGTTCGCCGTCAAGGGATGCGAAATCAACTCCGTGCAAGCTGCGTGCAAACAAACCTGATATCCTTTCAACCGTCGGCAACTTGCCATGAGGGATCGCCACGCCTTCGCCGATCGCTGTGGTGCTAATCTTTTCCCGATCCTGCAAAACGCGCAACACCTGAGCAGGATCGAGGCCCGATGGTTTATCGGCGAGTTGATTGGCCATCTCCTCGAGGACTTCCGATTTTTCTTTTCCGCTGAGGTCTGCAATCACCCGCTCGAGGGTGTTGTCGGTCACGAGATCGATGGCTGAATAGAGATCTTCCGTTTGTTCTTTAGCATGTATGACGCCAAGGGCGTGCAGTTCCACTTCGGCTGTGTGCCGTTCTTTAGATTCAACCGAAAGAACCACATGAGCATCTAAAGACTGCGAAAAATATTTGCCCAGCCGATGCATTTTCTCTTCCGCGTACTGCTTCAATGCGTCCGTGGGCTCGGTGTGGCGAAAGGTAACGGAGACTTTCACGTCGCTCATCGTGCTGCGTTTTCCTTTGATTTTTTATTTACGAAAAAACGGCTGGCGCCGCTTTGAGGAGGGAAGAATACCCATCGCTTCGCGGTACTTGGCCACGGTTCGGCGCGCTATGTCTATGGAACAATCTGATAGCAGTGCCGCTATATGTTGATCGCTGAACGGTTTGCGCGGATCTTCGCCGGCAATGATGCCGCGGATCTTCTCTTTAACGCTCTCGCTGGCGACATCCTCTCCGTTTCCGCCTCGGAGACCGCTCTGGAAAAAAAACTTAAGCTCGAACAATCCTTGCGGCGTGTGGACGTATTTATTGGCCGTTGCACGGCTAACGGTAGATTCGTGCATATGAATATCTTCGGCGACATCACGCAGAACCATCGGCCTTAGTTGGCTAACACCGTGGTCAAGGAAATCCAGTTGGAACTTGAAAATACTTTGAGTCACCCGGTAAAGGGTTTGCTGGCGCTGCTGAATGCTTTTGATCAGCCAAGTAGCGGCACGCACCTTTTCCTGGAGATACTGCCGTGCCTGCTCTTCCGCCACCCCCTCTTGCCCTACCATGCGGCGGTAAAGCGGACTCACGCGCAACCGCGGAACGCCATCATCATTCAGATAGATGACATACTCGCCGGCGATTTTTTCGACAAAAACATCGGGTAAGACGGTGCGCACATCGTCTTGTTCAAAACCGCGCGAAGGTTTCGGTTCAAGGGATGTAATCAGATGCGCCGCATCGGCGATCTCACCAGCAAGCACTCGCGGAGATCGCGCGCCGCGACGCCAACCGGATCGAAGAATTGAATGCGCTTTAAGACCCTTTCGGCTTCCCCCGGATCGGTTTGAGTAGCGGCGCAAATCTCGTCCACAGTCAACGCCAGGTACCCATTTTCCGAAAGGTTCTGGATGATGTATTGCCCGATCATCGACTCGCGTTCGGTAATCTTTGAAAGCCGGAGCTGCCAAAGCAGATGATCTTCGAGGGAGGTTTTTTTGGTTAGACTGTTCTCCCATGAGGGAGGTGCGTCGCCGTCCTCCGAACCCGCTTCGGCGGTTAGGGAGCCATGCATGGAGTTGGAATGGGTGTCGAGGTATTCCTGCCAGTCATAGGTGCCTATTTTGTCGACCGCCGAAAGCTCCCGATTGACCACCGGCTCGGTTAGCCCGACCTCGCCGGCGTTTTCGCTTCGCGACTGATCGCCACTCTCGTTTTCTTCGGTTGGCCCCTCTTCTAGCGCAGGATTCTCCTGTAGCTCTTTTGTGACCATGTCTTCCAGTTCGACGCGTGACAGCTGCAGCAGCTTGATCGCCTGCTGCAGCTGTGGCGTCATGACCAATTGTTGGGCGAGCTTTTGAACTTGACGAATTTCCAGAGCCATACTAGAACTTAAACCCCTCCCCCAAGTAAAATTTTCTCGCCTTTGGGCTCTCCGAAATATCTTCGGGCGTCCCTTGTTCGAGAATCGCGCCTTCATTCAAGATGTAGGCGCGATCGCAAATCCCCAGCGTCTCCCTGACATTGTGATCGGTGATCAAGATGCCGATGCCGCTTGCAATTAACTCGCGAATAATTTTTTGGATCTCCGCCACTGCAATTGGATCGACGCCGGTAAAAGGCTCATCGAGCAAGACGAACTGGGGCGACAGGACCAGAGCCCGGGCGATTTCGACCCTGCGGCGCTCGCCCCCGGAAAGAGTGAACGCTTTGTTTTTGGCCAAATGAGCTACGCCGAGCATGTCCAGTAAGGTTTCACAGCGCTCTTGACGCTCGACGCTGTTGAGATCGAGAGTTTGAAGAATCGCCTGCAAATTATCTTCAACGGTCAAACGCCGAAATACAGAAGACTCCTGTGGCAGATAGCTAATGCCGGCCCGCGCTCTCTGATATATCGGCGCGGCGGTCAAGTTCTTATCGTTCAATAGCACTTGCCCCTGGTCCGGATGAACTAGGCCCACCATCATGTGAAATGTCGTTGTCTTACCCGCGCCGTTCGGTCCAAGCAGACCCACTACCTCGCCGCCATGAACCTCTAAATTGACCCCATTGACGACGCGGCGACCACTATAGCTCTTCGCCACCGCCTCCGCCCTCAAAACACTCATTTTGCCGTGCTCGAGCCGGTCTCAGACTTAGCATTATCTTTCTTTTGCAGTTCCTCCGGAAAAATCGTCACCTGCACTCTGACCGAGTCCTTGCCTTCGGCCACAGCACGGTCTTGATCAATATAGTAGATAATGCGTGAACCGGTGATTTGGCTGTTGCCTTGTCGCATCACTGGATTTCCGGTTAATGTGACTGTCTTGGCCTGGTCATCGAATACGGCTCTAGTTCCTGTCGCCATTCGACTGCCCTGCACCGCGTTTACTTTTCCCTCCGCAATGATCTGTTTGATTTGTTTCATCTCGGGATCATACACGGCGGTCAACGTTTCGCTACGCATGGTCATTTCGGACTGGATCGTCACTACCCGACCTTTGTAAGTGATGGTGTTCTTCTTTTGATCCACTTCCATCCAGTCCGAAGTGATATAGATCGGCTCCTTTTTATTGAATTCAAAAGCGCTGTCATCACTTTTGCTTTTGCCGTCATCCCTGGATGCGCCGTGTATAGGAGCGACGGTAAATCCGGCCAGCAAGATTACTGCAAGCCTAAAAGTTAAGCTCGGAGATTTCATGATCATTGCGGCTAGCTGTTGCCGAACTTAGCTTTTTGCTTATCCAGCTTCTCGGGTTCCAATTTGGTCTTTACGTCACGAAGCAAGCGCACTTTGCTGTCTCCCAAGTCAACCTCCATGCTGGAGCCTTGCAACTCCAAGCCTTCACCACTCAACGTGGTCCGCTGCGGCATGACAATCTGTTCCTTTGCCGGTAGGTAAATCGCTTCTTGTGACTTCAGTAGATAACCGCTGTAAGAAATCTCGATGCCGCCCTCGAGTTGCATCTTCTCTAGCTCTTTTTCGTTGAGATAGACGTGAGCGATCTCAGCCGATGCTTCGGCTACCTTCCCTTTTTTATCGTAATATAGAAACCGAGGTTTCTGGATGACCGCTTGTCGCTGATCTTTATCGTAATTTGCTTCATCGCCGCGCAGTTCCCAGACGGTCCGGCCATTTTCAACTTTGGCTCGGCGAAAATCTTTGATACTGAGTGCCGACTCCGGTAACTGATCCAATAGTTCAATAGGATTTTCTCTGATGTCGCGCAGCTTATTCGCCCAAATCTCTGCCGTGACCTTGTAGCCAACCCCTCCAAGCGACGCCAAAATTGCCGCTAACAATAATAATCGTCTTTTACGCATGGGAAAACCCGGTTTGGTGAGTTAAGAACGTACCACTCTTTGCTAATTCTGTAAAGCACTAGGCATGAAAATTGCTGAGCAATTTGCAATTCCAGCAAGCTAGCGATAACACGGAGATATTTAACGGGTACGATCCCACTTATTCTGCGTTTTCAGCAATAATTCCGCGACCTCGCGAACGGCGCCTCTACCGCCCGGTCTTTCGGTCACGTAGTCGACGGATCCGAATAATTCCTCCCAGCCATCCTTTACCGTTACTGCCAAACCGACGCGGTCCAGTATCTCTAGATCACCGACATCATCACCGATATAAGCAATCTGAGTCTCCGCCAAACCTGCTTGGCGCCGGATCTCTCCATAGGTAGTGGCTTTATTTTGAATTCCCTGGCGCACGATTCGAAGGCCCAGTTCTTTGGCTCGATACCGCACGGCTTTGGAATTTCGTGCGGTGATAAGACCGACCTCAATACCTGCCCGCATGAGCAAAACGATGCCTTGCCCATCGCGCACGTCGAAGTGCTTTGTTTCCACTCCTCGGTCGTCGAGGATGATGCGGCCATCGGTCAACACCCCATCGACATCGAGCAGAAGCAACTTTATAGCTCTGGCCTTGTTTCGGACCGCTGTCGAAATGCGCTTCACGGATGGGAGTTAAAGGCCAGCTTTTAGGAGATCGTGGAGATGAATCACACCCGAGGGTTTGCCATACTCATCGAGAACAAACAGGCTGGTGATGCTGTATTGCTCCATCAGTGCGACCGCTTCCGCGGCGAGAGAATCAGCCGTTATGTTCTTGGCATTCCGGGTCATCAGCTGTTTGGCATTGTATCTGAAGATATCACCTTTGGATTCCAAGCCACGTCGCAAGTCGCCGTCGGTGATGACTCCCGTCAGTCTCCCCGCTGCATCGACAACCCCGGTGATCCCGAGCCGCTTCGAAGTGATCTCGAAAAGAGCGTCCTTGATGGGCGTGTCTTCGCTAATCAAAGGAAGTTTATCGCCACGATGCATGAGATCTTCGACGCGCAAGAAAAGCCGTCTGCCTAAAATTCCTCCGGGGTGCCGCATCGCGAAATCTTCTTGGTTGAATCCTTTCGTCTCGAGGAGTACCACCGCTAACGCGTCGCCCATGGCCAGAGTTGCCGTGGTGCTCGCAGTGGGGGCCAAACCCAGGGGGCACGCTTCTTCTCGCACGCTAACATCGAGAACGACGTCCGCTGCCTTTGCCAGAGTTGACTCCGGATTCCCGGTCATGACGATCATCTTCAGAGCGTGCCGCTTGAAGTGGGGGATGATCTTGAGGATTTCTTCAGTTTCTCCGCTATTGGAAACGGCAAGAATCACGTCGCCCTTCATGACCATGCCTAAATCACCGTGAAGCGCATCGCTTGAATGGAGAAAAAAGGAAGGCGTACCCGTGCTCGCCAGCGTTGCCGCAATCTTGCGACAAATCAGACCCGATTTACCCATCCCGGTGACAACCACCTTGCCGTTGCATTCGCCGAGCAACTTGATGGCCTTGCAAAAATTCTCATCAAGACGATCCAGCAGAGATCGAAGTCCCTGAATCTCGATGTTCAACACCTCTCTTGCGCGGGCCAAAATGACTTTTTGGTTCACGAAACCGAACTACCTTTCACCATCTCGTCGATCTGTTTCACGGCTCCGAGCAATTTTTCAAAATCCTTCAAAGGCAAAGAGTTCGGGCCGTCGCTCAAGGCCTGATCCGGGTTTTCATGAACCTCCATGAATAATGCGTCGACCCCGACCGCCACCGCCGCGCGTGCCAATGCTGGGATATACTTGCGCTCGCCGCCGGACGCGTGACCGAGTCCGCCAGGTAGCTGCAAGCTGTGAGTGGCGTCAAAGATCACTGGATATCCGAGCTCGCGCATCCACACCAGCGAGCGCATGTCAGAAACAAGATTGTTATACCCGAACGAAACTCCGCGCTCTGTCAACAACACGCGATCGTTCCCGGTTGAAAGTATCTTATCGACAACATTGGCGATATCCCAAGGCGCAAGAAATTGGCCTTTTTTGACGTTAACGACTTTCCCGGAATTTGCCACCGCAACGACGAAATCCGTCTGCCTGCAAAGAAACGCCGGAATCTGCAACACGTCAGCAATCTGCTGAACCGCCACTACCTGCGCCGATTCATGAACATCGGTTAGGATGGGCACACCGACTTTGCGTTTAACCTCGGCAAGGATCTCCAATCCCCGCTCCAGTCCTGGTCCGCGAAATGAACTCGCTGAAGATCGGTTCGCCTTGTCATAAGAAGACTTAAAAATGTAAGGAACACCTGCGCGATCGGCCGCTTCTTTCAGCAACGAGGCGTGCCGTAACGCGGATTCCTGGCTTTCGATGACACAGGGCCCCGCGATGACCGCCAGTGGTCGACCGGCGCCGATTTTGAAATTGCCCACCTCAACCGGTTTCATAGTTTCGATTCAAAATGACAGAGAGATCGTTATGTGCGGACGACTTTCATGCGCGGGATTTCGGAAATTGCCTGCCGCTTTTCCACGGCCGCCTGGATGAAACCTCTAAACAGCGGATGGCAATCCATCGGGCGCGACTTAAATTCCGGATGAAACTGACAACCGAGAAACCACGGTTGGTTCTTTAGCTCAATAATTTCAACCAGGTTACTATCCGGGGACAAGCCGCTCAACACCATACCTTTTGCGCCGAACTCGGCACGATAAGTATTATTGAACTCGTAGCGGTGACGGTGCCGTTCTGAAATTTTCTCCCGGCCGTATAACCTTGCCGCCAAGGTGCCATTTTGTAGCACACATGGATAATTGCCCAAGCGCATCGTGCCGCCTTTGGTGTCGATACTTTTCTGTTCTTCCATGAGATGGATGACCGGATGCGCCGTCTGCAGATCGAATTCACTGGAGTTGGCTCCATCGAGACCACAAACGTTTCGCGCGAACTCAACTACCGCCATCTGCATACCGAGACAGATCCCAAAGAAGGGAATCTGGTGCTCGCGCGCATAACGGATCGCGGCGATTTTTCCTTCGCTGCCGCGATCACCGAACCCGCCCGGGATCAGTAGTCCATCGACTTGATCGAGAACGGCATCGACGCCCTCTTGCTCGATCTTTTCCGCTTCGATGCAATCGAGATTGACCTGAACTTCGTTGGCGATGCCGCCGTGGACGAGCGCCTCCAGCAGGCTTTTGTAGGACTCTTTGAGGCTCATGTATTTGCCGACGATCGCGATGCGCACTGACGCCTTGGGGTTCTTCAAAACGTAAGCGACGTGTTCCCACTTTTTCAGATTGGGCGCCCCCGTCCAGATGTTGAGCTTCTCGACGATGCGCTCGTCGAGACCTTCTTCGTGAAAAACCAGCGGCACTTCGTAAATCGATTCCACATCCTTGGCCGTAATCACCGAGTTCTCGGCAACGTTACAAAAACGTGCGATTTTCGATTTGATCTTCGGATCGAGAAAACGATCGGTCCGGCAGAGCAGGATATCCGGCTGGATGCCAAGACCGGTTAGCTCCTTGACGCTGTGTTGTGTCGGTTTAGTCTTCAGTTCGCCGCCGCCGGTGATGAACGGAACCAAGGTTAGATGGATATAGAGGACATTTTCACGACCCCAATCCCAGGCAAATTGCCGCACCGCTTCCAGAAACGGTAACCCCTCGATATCGCCGACTGTACCGCCGATCTCGCCGATGGCGATATCGAATCCTTCGGCTGCCGCCAAGATCCGCCGTTTGATCTCGTCAGTGATGTGAGGAATGACCTGAACGGTGCCGCCTAGGTAATCGCCGCGGCGTTCTTTGGCAATAACGGTCTCGTAGATCTGACCGGTAGTACAGTTGTTCTTGCGCCCCATCAGCGTCGAGACGTAACGCTCGTAATGGCCAAGATCGAGGTCCGCCTCGGCGCCGTCATCGGTGACAAAAACCTCTCCATGCTGAAATGGACTCATGGTGCCCGGGTCCACATTAATGTAAGGGTCCATCTTCAACATCGTCACTTTAAGGCCACGGCTTTCTAACAGCGCGCCGATCGAAGCGGAGGCCAATCCTTTGCCCAACGATGACACCACACCGCCGGTGACGAAAATGAATTTGGTTTTTACAGTCGCCATGGGTTCCTTTCAGTTGGCACAATCTCTAGATAATGCTCCGCTCTTCAATCTTCAGAAATCGACTCCTACGGCCTCTCGCCAGCTCGGCAACATGAATATGAACTTCAATTCTACAGGTGCCGATGTTCCTTTCACTTGGTACGGCCTCTTAGGTAGCGCTCCGCTTTCTGCAAATCTTCAGGAGTATCCACCTCTACTGATCTCTCGTCGACCTGCGCGACATGAATCCGGTAACCATATGCCAATGCCCGCAGTTGTTCCAAACTTTCGATCTGCTCCAGTGCGGTCGGACGCAAGCGGGCAAACTTCAGTAGAAACTCACGCTGGTAGACGTACAATCCCAGGTGGCGGTTGCCCCATAGTCGCCTTTTTACACTGGGCCGAACTTTGCCGCCGTTAAGATCTATTCCATCGTTGCGCGAGTAAGGAATCGGTGCCCGGGAAAAATACAGAGCGAATCCTTTGCGGTCGATTACGACTTTGACAATATTTGGGTTG
>JAJONK010000607.1 GCA_021323355.1 Deltaproteobacteria bacterium | reverse complement strand
CCCAAGAGCAGCTATGGAACGTGGGGGTTCAATTTAACTGCCTTCTCAGGCATGACCTATCTGTGGAATCACCCGGAACAGGACCGCCCCATCGGCAGCCAGGGAGTGTATCCCGATCATTTGGGGTTCATCATCGGACCGACCTTGATGGTCGCTGCCTTATTAAATAGCCGCCGGACGGGGAAAGGAGTTACCATCGATTTGGCGCAGATCGAAGGCACCGCTTATACGCTCGGCACGACCTATCTCGAAGCTTCGGTTAACGGCGATGATCCAAAACCCCAAGGGAATCATTATGGAGTGGCGGCGCCGCATGGCTGTTACCGGTGCCGGGGCGATGATCGATGGTGCGTGATCTCAGTGCGAAATGATGATGAATGGTGCAGTTTCTGCCGCGTCGTCGGTGCGCCGGAATTGACTGACAGCCGGTTTGCCGATCGTCAGGCGCGGCTCAAGCATTCATCCGAACTCGATGCCATCGTGCAGCAGTGGACGGAAACAAGAAGCGCGGAAGACGTAATGACCAAGCTCCAATCCGCGGGCGTTGCAGCCGGCGTGGTGCAAACTGGCGCCGACTTACTGAACGATCCGCAGCTGAGGCATCGAAACTACTTTGCGGCGTTTCCTGATTCTCTCATCGGCGCGTTTGAAGTCCCGCGCGGCGGTATTTTATTCAAGGGAATGGAAGAAGAGCCATTTCGTTTACCCAGTCGATTCGGTTCCGACAATGATCGGATTCTCGGCGAAATCCTGGGGTACGATAAAGTGACCATCGATCAATGGCGCGGGGAAGATGTTCTTACTTGACGGCCGTCGCGAACAGCTCTCTAAAAGGAG
Organism: Deltaproteobacteria bacterium; assembly: GCA_021323355.1. Taxonomy (GTDB): domain Bacteria; phylum Desulfobacterota; class Binatia; order UBA9968; family UBA9968; genus WHTF01. Next base: position 2,418 of record JAJONK010000607.1, on the reverse strand, counting down.
GCGCTCATGTTGGTGAAGTCCTCTATCATCGTAACGACTGTGCTGTTTCTCCTGCATGCTGCACCATGCGGCTCCCAAGAAAGAATCAAGCTTCGTGTTAGCTCGGCGACCAAGACGCTCGGCTATGGTCCACTGTGGATTGCGTCGAAGATGGGTTTCTTCGAACGCCAGGGACTCGATGTCGATTTGGTCGTCATTCGCGCGTCCGACGTGGGTATTCAGGCGCTGGCCGGAGGTTCGCTGGAAATTGCCGGAAGCTCCGCCGACGCGCCAATTGCCGCCGTTGAAAAGGGACTCGATCTGGTAATGGTTGGCGGCATTATCAACGGACTTACCCAGTCGATCATGGCGGCTAAGAAGTACAAAACCTACGCCGATTTGCGTGGCGCGACCTTCGGAGCCATAAGTCTGACTTCCGGTGTGACGTTTGCGCTCAGGCAAGTGCTGAAGTTGACCGCCGGCCAGATCGACGCAGCGGCGCTGTCGCTGCCGGTCAATTACGCCGCGGAAGAGCAGGGCTTCAATGAAATCGGCAAATTCGTCGATGTGATTCCCAACTATCAGCTTGCGGCGTTCTCTCTGAAGCGCTCCTGGGGAGAGAAAAACCGGCCGGTTGTGACGCGCTTCTCGAAGGCCATGGCTCAGACCATGCGCTGGATCTATCAAAACAAACAACCAGCGGTGGATTTCCTTGCCAAAGAAATGAACCTCAAACCCGACCATGCCAGGCGCGGGTGGGAGTTTTATACGGGCAGCCGCATGTGGCATCCCGACGGCGATATCAACCTGGACGGCCTCCAGGTGGTCACCCAGATTTACGCCGAACAAACCCAAGCCAAAGGTCCGGTATCGAACGCGGTCAAATATGTCGATCAGAGTTATCTTAAAGAAGCTCTCAAGGAGCTTGGGAGCCAATAGCGGTTTGCCGCGCGAAAGACAGTATGAACAAACTCATTTCAACGGCTGTTTGTTGCTTGATCGCACTGGTTGCTCTGGTTCCGTTTCCAAGCCATGCAGCGGAAGCAGCTACCGCGGATTTTTACCAGGGCAAGACAGTACGTATCTTGGTCGGCTATCCGCCCGGAGGCGGCTATGATTTTTACGCACGCCTCATGGCGCGCTACATCGGCAAGTACATTCCCGGCAATCCCGATTTTATAGTGGAAAACATGCCTGGGGCCGGGAGCTTGGCTTCAGCCAACTACCTATACAAGCTGGCAAAGAACGACGGGCTGACCTTGGGACATTTCAGCGGCTCGTTGTTTCCGCTCCAAGCAATGGGCCAAAACGAAATCCAATTCGATTCGGTAAGGTTCGAATACGTCGGCGGCGTAGCCAAGGTGGAAATCGTCTGCGGCTTTCCAAAAGCCGGCGGCGTCGACAGTGTCGAGAAATGGATGGCGTTGAAGACTCCGCCTAGGCTGGGGGCCACCGCTCCCGGAACCGGCGGTCACGACACTTCGCGGGTAATCCACGCGACCACCGGGCTGCCAATGCAACTAGTGCTCGGTTACAAGAGTACCGGAGATATGCGCCTGGCGATCGAAAGAGGCGAGCTCAATGGAACTTGCAACGGCTGGGAAACCTTTCGCTCGCTGTGGAAAAAATCGATCGAAAGCGGCGATCTGACAATTGTCTTGCAAGCGTTGCCCAAACCGCATGCGGATCTGCCCAAAGTTCCGCTGGTTATCGATTACGCCAAGACCGAGGAGGCGCGCCGGTTGATCCAATTAGGTATTCACGACGTCAGCGCAATCGCGAGGCCGTTTGTGCTCCCGCCGGGAACTGCCAAGGACCGAGTCCAACTTTTCCGGAAAGCTTTTTGGGCGACCATGAGCGATGCCGGTTTTCTGGCCGACGCGGAAAAATCAAATCTCGATATCAGTCCGCTGAGTGGTGAGGAATTAGAGAGAACTGTTCATGGCCTAGTGAAAACCAATCCCGCCTTGTTGTCGAAACTCAAACAGATTCTTACCCCGCAATAATGTCGGTTCACTGGCGATGCCACAACCAAACACAATTTAGCCGGCCATGGCGTGCCACCGCCGGCGAATCCCGTCATTAGTAGAGAATCGCTCGGCCCGATATCGAAAGAGCAGCGTAACCTCTGCTCGGATATAAACGCGCCACGGTTGGCGCATTTTTCGGCCACGGACAGTCAGTCATGCTCTACTTCGCGCCTGTCTCCTCATTGAGCCATAGCAACTTCGGCTACAGTGTGTAACCAAAGTTGCGCTTTCGATCCCCGATCAACCTGCAAGGTTATGCACGTTTAGAACTCTTGCCGCAATCTCGGCACTCGTTAGTCTGAAAGTTCTCCCCCAAGCTTGGCATTCACGTTGCTCTCGGAGGTAATCGCGTTGGCGCCATCTTGACCACTGAGGTCGGCGCATGGTTGAGAGACATCGTCGAAATGAA
>JAJONK010000121.1 GCA_021323355.1 Deltaproteobacteria bacterium | reverse complement strand
CCGACGCTCTCCCTGTGGTAAAGTCTCAAAGAGCTTCTCAGAAATGATGTATTCGATCCCATTTAGATTAGCTCCACGAGTATTCCCATCAAAGAGAACGCATTTGCGCAAAGTCCTCGTTTACCTGCTTTGCTGACTGGGATCGTTCTTCATCGGATGAAACCCGACTAGGTAAATGTTAATGGGGTCGAGCGCAGAATCGTTCTGCAAAATTTTTGCCCCGAGTTCAAGAACATCCGATTTAACCGTTGTATCTTGTACAGGCGGCTGAACCCGCGGTTGACGACTGCCAACGCACCCGATTAAAGACGAAACATCAAGATTCATGCCACGAGCGCGTATCGAAACTGCCGAAGATTCTTGCGTAGTTGTCCCACGTACGAATACAAAGTGGAATTGGTGAAGCGGTAACGAGACAGAGACAATGATCACGAAGCGAATACACACTTGGCCAAACTCCGATTCTCCACTACCTTCAGGGCAGACAGTGAATACTTACGGTGAGCATCCACCTACACGTTGCGCCATCTTACGGATGGATGTGCCACGGTCGGCGGCGGCCTCGGCCAGGATGGATTCGTCCTATTCTGATAAACATCCTCTGCCAAGCCACTCCGGTTCATTTGAGAGTAGTCAACGCTCCCGCGCTTCGTCGGTCACTCTTAGGATGTTCAATCTCTTGAGCATGCAACGTGCTCCGGAGCAATCACGGCGGCCGCCGGCCGATACGGATTATTCCGGCGCGGTCGAACTCAGGTCATTTCGCCAACAGCGTTTTCATCTTGGCGATGATGTCGGGAGATTGGCCGGTGACTTCCTTCGCGAGCTTTTCGAGCTCGTCGGCAGTCGACGGGTCAAGCTCAAGCTTTTTCTTCGCCGCGTCGGCTTTGACGGCTTCGTCGTTCAAGGTTTTCATGAACGCTTCGCGAATCGTCTTGACGTGTTCCGCCGGTGTGTTCGGCGGCATCACATAGGGACGGCCAAAATCGCCCGCGGCAAGCACCAAGGTCGCCAGGCTCCGGCCCGCCGGTGAACTCTTGTATTGATCCATCAATTCATAAATGGTTGGAACGTCGGGTATTCTCTTGTCGCGCTTTCTTCCCGTTTGCACCAGCACGTTAACGAATTTTTTCTTGCGCCAGGTGGTAAAGGGTTCGCGCGCAAAAAACGCCGTTAGTGTAAAGGATCGGCAGACCACTTCATTTCTCTCAACAGCGAGATCGATGTCTTGGCCCGATTGATAGCCGAGGACGATCTCGAAGTTGGTGCCGATGACTTCGTCGAGCAACTTCGGCACGTAATAAGCGGTCGAACTGGTGCCGGTGGCGCCGCATTTCGGCGCCGTGGAAGCTTTGACCACGTCGTGAATCGTTTTATAGGGCGAATCGGCGCGCATGTAGAGCAAATGATTCGAAGTCACCGGGCTGCCGAGCCAAAGGAATTTGCTCCAATCGTATTTCACCTCCGGACGTTGTACGACCTGATCAAAATAGAGCGCCGGAAATATCGCTCCGATCGTCAGCCCGTCCGGGTTGGACACATTGTAAACGAAATTGGCCGCGATCATCGAACCGGCGCCGGCCATGTTTTGGACGATGATATTGGGATTTCCCGGAATGTATTTCGGCATATGCTGCGCGAACATGCGCGCGTAAAGATCGTAAACGTCCCCGGCCTTGGTGCCGGCAACGATCGTGATCGTCTTACCGGCGTAATAAGGCGTTTGCGCCAAGCCCGTTGAGCTCCACAGAACCACCAACACCAGTGTTGCCAAAATTATGCTCTTCGATCGTCGAATCATAGCTGACTACCTCCTACGTTGTCTTTAAATGAATTTGCTATTTTTTACCGAGCAGCGTCTTTACCCGCTGGACCACAGCGGGCGGCTGGCTCATCATCTTCTCGGCAAGCTTTTGCAATTCTTCACCGGGGACATACTCCACGTCCAGTTTCGTTTTCTTGGCTTCGTCCAGTAACGCGCTATCTGCCATGGCTTTGGCATAGGCGGCGCGCATGGTCTTGACTACTTCCGGCGGCGTTGCCGGTGGCATAACCCAGGGCCGCCCGAAATCACCGCCGCGCAAAATGACGTCCGCTACCCGCCGGCTCTCCTCGGGAGTGTTTTCCTTGTCAAAGATTTCGTAAATCGTCGGCGTATCGGGAATGCGCGGGTCGCGTTTCAAGCCGCCGTAAAGCAGCACGTTGACGAAATTTCTTTTGCGCCACGAGATAAACGGTTCGCGGCCGAAAAACGGCGCGGCCGTCAGCCCGCGGCATTGAACTTCGCCCTTCTCCACCGCGAGATCGATTTCGCTGCCGCCCGGATAACCCAGAACGGTCTCAATTTTTGCGCCGAGCGTTTCTTCGAGCAGGCGGGCTAAAATGTAATCAGTGCCCGCCGTTCCTGTAGAGCCGCACTTGGGCGGAGTGCTCGCCTTGCGTACATCAAGACATCGCTTTTTTCTGGTGAGCCGATCCAGTGAAACTTACGCACGTCGTATTGCACCTCCTTGCGGCCGACCATCTGGTCCAGGTACATGCCGTAGGAGGTCATACCAACGGTGAGACCGTCGGGCTGCGCCACATTGTAGACGTGATTTGCCGCAATGAGCCCACCGGCGCCGGGCATATTCTGCACAATCATTTCTGGAGCGCCGGGGAGATACTTGGGCACGAAACGCGCAAGCAACCGCGACCAGCGGTCGTAAAAACCGCCTGAAGTAAAACCAACGACGACTTTAATCGTCTTGCCCTGATAGAAGGGTTCCTGCTGCGCTTGGACGAGCGGCTGACCTGTCAACAGCAGCGCCGCGCAACCTAACAAGAACACACGCAAAAATTTCATAGGCTCTCCTCCATTTTTTAATCACCGAAAATCCATCGGATAGATCGAGACGAGCGCACTTGCCATCGGTGGCCCGAGGTGTCATGCAAACCGCAAGTGGGCGCACGCGGCCCTGTTATTCCCCCGGTCCCGATGCCTAGACCGGCGTGATGGGGTACGTGAAAGTAAGGATAGCGGTCGCGATGGCACCGGAAACATACTCGGAAGTTAAGTTGGTCGGCGAACACGTCTTGCCCCACCAACTTCGGCCCACGACGACCTTGAATTCCGGGTCTTCAAACGTTGCCAGTGCGCGTAAGTACCGGTCTCCATCTTCGAGTTATAGAATTCAACCATGTTAATTCCCCAACAGTTGAAAGATTATCCCTTCAGGAAATGGCAGGTGGAGAAAGTAATCGAACAGGCCGTAAAAAACCGCCCCGGCTGTTAAACTCAAAAATATCGATATCGGCCATTTCTCGCCTCCCGCGAAGCGAAAGTAGAGAAAGCATGCAGTCGGCACGGCGACTGGAAAGCCCAAGAGCCAAATGGCAAGAAAAAAACCTAAGATCCAAGCGACGATGGAGAAGGCGCGACGACGCACAACGGCCGGTTCGAGAGAAAGCGCAGTTTCTCCAGGATTTGCCGCGCAGGTTGGGCGGCGTAGAACATGGAAAAGTTCCTGGCCAAAAGCCCAAAGGGCCAAAGCCAGACACGGAATGCCGAGCGCAATGGGAAAGAGAGCGGCCCGCTCTTCCATGGGGCGGATTTCAAAAAAAGTCTCGCGCAGCACGTAGATAAAAAGCCCGACAAAGAAGAGCGCGAAGATCGGGCGGTAAACCGGGCTCATAAGCATCGCCGTGTCGGGCTCCGGTGCTGCTGCTTCCGTAACGGTCGACGGGGGCTTTCGCTTTTCCCGCAAGATTTGGCGGATGGAGTAAACGATCGCTCCGACAATGAAAACGGCAATGATAAGGACTCCCGGGTGCGTGAGCCAGTCGAATCCATATGCCCTGGTGGAGATCCAGAAGTTTCTCTCCGTGATGGTTCCCAAAACCAAACCGACGAGCAGAGGAGGCCGCTGCCAATCGAACTGGACCATGAGCCAACCGAGCGCGCCGAAGAGCAGCACCATGATCATATCGCCGAAACTGTTCTTGACCGTGAATCCGCCAAGGTAAATGAGCACGAGGAGGAAGGGGATAAGTAGCGATCCTCTTATGTTGGTGATCTTTGCGAGCGGCTTGAGAAAGAGAAAACAAGCTGCAACCGTGATGATGTTGGCGACGATAATAATCCATACGAAGGAAAAGGTCAGGGTGAGATGCTTGGCCGGATTCAGCATGTCTGGGCCGGGCACGATCCCTTGGATGAGGAAGGCGCCAAACAAAATCGCGGTCGAGACGCTGCTCGGGATACCAAAAGCTACGGTGGTGATCAGATCGCCGCCCCGCGTGGAGTTATTGGCAGCGCCGGGGCCGAGCACGCCTTCCACGGCACCTTTGCCAAAACGCTCTTTGTTTGGGGAACTCTGAACTGCATATGCATATGCCACCCACTGTGCTGTGCCGCCCCCGACACCTGGAAGTATGCCGACGTACGCGCCGAGGGCGCTGCACTTGAGAACCAGCCACCAGTGGCGGAAGGTATCTTTCACGCCTTCCATGACACCACCCAGCTTGCCAACTTGCTCCCGGGCAATGCTCGTTCCCTTGATGGCCAAGTCGATAATCTCCGGGATGGCAAACAGTCCTACGGTCACGGCAACGAGAGCGATGCCGTCCCACAAAAAGATCGACGGCCCTAGTCCCAGGATTCCCTCAAAAGTGAAGCGCGGCACGCCCCGTATCGGATCCAAGCCGATGGTGGAAATCATTAGCCCGAGGCCCCCAGCCATGAGACCCTTGACGATGTTCCCGCCGCTCAGTGATCCAACGAAGGTGATAGCCAGAAGGGCGAGCATGAAGAATTCAGGAGAACCGATGGAGAGGACCAGCGGTGCGGCAATGGGGATCGCCAACGCCAAGACAAAGGCGCCGAAAATGGCGCCAACCAAGGAACTCATCAAAGCTGCACCTAGGGCTCGGCCGGCTTCTCCTTTCTTGGCCATAGGGTGACCATCGACAATGGTAGAGGCCGTCGTCCCTTCACCCGGTACGCCGAAAAGGATCGAGGTAATGTCTCCGGTCGTAGCGGTTACAGCGTTTGATCCCAAGAGAAATGCGAATGCCGATGTGGGATCCATTTTGTAGATAAATGGAAGCATGAGAGCCAAGGTGGCGGCGCCCCCCAAGCCCGGCAGAATGCCGACCCAGAAACCGATAAAGATTCCCACCAGCATGAAGAAAAACGCCTGCTGGCCTTGGTTGGTAAAAGGCAAGATGTTGATCAGGGCATTATAAAAGGCGTCGATGTATTCCATAGCTTCGTTGACCTACTTTTTCGGCCTCGTAATTAGGAAGTCGAGAAGCTCTTTGGCCCTGGGCGTAACTGCCAGGACTTTGTCCACGTATTTGTCGACTTCTTCCCCTGAGACGTAGGTTATTTGCAACTTGGATTTCTTGGCTTCGGCGATAAACTCGGGGTCGTTCATGGTGTCGGCGAAGCTTTTGCGCAGAAGTTCGAGCCGATCCTTCGGCGTGCCTGGTGGAACCATAAAGGGACGCTGAAACTCGAAAGTCCCGACCCAAGTGTTATAAGCGGAAAGGTTATCCTCGCCCTTGATGATTTCCGGAATGAGCGGAAGGTCTTTTACTTCTGGGTCCGGCTCCCGGCGATGGATCAAAAATGGGATCAGCTTGTCATCGCCTTTCGCGTCCAACAACGCCCTGCCCGTGGTCCGCGCCGACTCCCAGCCCCAGCAACCGCCGTCCACTTCCTTTCTGCGCATGGCCACGAGGATCGGACCGGTTCCTTCATAGCCGCTGACCACTTTGAACTTTGTCCCTATGGTCTGGTTCAATATTTTAGGCGTATCGTCGTAGGTCGACCCGGGTCCGGTAGAACCCATCTTGATCTCTCGGTTAGTGGCGAGCACGTCCTTGAATGTTTTGAGTCCGGTGTGGGTCATGATGCTGCAATGAGGCGTACCAATGGTTGGAGCGCCGACCCAGCCGAACTTGCGCGCATCGAAGCGCATGGCTTTATCGCCAAGGGCCTGACGCAGGACGAGGGCGCTATTCCAGATCCCGACGAATAAACCATCGGGTTTGGCGCTGTTAAAGGTATAGTTCGCCGCAATGAGGCTTCCGGCGCCGGTCATGTTCTCGACGACGATCGTGGGATTGCCGGGAATATGCTTGCCAATGTGTCGCCCGACGGTTCGAGCCGAGAGATCGTAGCCCCCGCCAGGCGCCAATCCCACGACAAAACGAATCGTCTTTCCGTTGTAGAAGTCATCGGCCAATGATTGAGCAGGAACCGTAATGGTTAGACCAATGCTCGCGACCATAGCTATGGGTAGCCACAATTTCGCTTTCATGATCTCTCCTCTCCTTTGCATGAAAGTTGCGCAGCTCCTAGCTAGGAGCCAGCCAATCCCAGCTGCTCTTAGTTTTCGGATGGTCAACAAGAAGTAGGAAGCTCTTTTGGCTTCGGAGTGTTCGCCAACATTTTCATGGCGGCTTCTACTCGATGAGCTCATTGCCCACAATCTTGCGCACCGTTTTATTTTTTTGGCTTAACCATCAAGAAGCTCAGAAGCTCTTTGGCTTTGGGAGTGACTGCAAGAACCTCAGTCACATACTTCTCGATCTCTTCCCCGGAAACGTAAGTCTCGTCGAACTTTGATTTTTTTGCGTCGGCGAGAAATTCAGGGTCCTTCATGGTAGCGGCAAAAGCTTTGCGCAGGGTTTGAAGCCGCTCTTTGGGTGTCCCCGGCGGAACGCTGAAGGGACGCTGAAACTCGTAGGTTCCAGACCAGGTCCGATAGGCCGACAAATTGTCCGGATCCTTTATGGTCTCGGGAATAAGCGGAAGGTCTTTGACCTCGGGATCTGGGTAGCGGCTATGGATGGCAAACGGGATCAGCCTGTCGTCGCCTTTGGCGTCGAGCATCGGTCTGGCAGTGGTTCGTGCCGACTCCCAGGTCCAACAACCACCGTCCACTTCTTTTCTGCGCATCGCTACGAGAATGGTGCCGGTTCCCTCATAGCCGCTGATCACCTTGAACTTTGTCCCCAGAGTTCGGTTCAGGATCTGCGGCATGTCATCGTAAGTGGAGCCGGGTCCGGTTGCGCCCATCTTCAGCTCTCGGTCGGCGGCAACGATTTCCTTCAGTGATTTCAGTCCGGTATGTGCCATGATGCTGCAAAAAGGTGTCCCTTTGGTCGGAGCGCCGATCCAGCCAAGCTTGCGGGCATCGAGCCTGACCGCTTTATCGCCAAGTGCCTGGCGCAGCACGTAGGCGCTATTCCAGATGCCGACGAATAAGCCATCCGGCTTGGCGCTGTTAAAGGTATAGTTGGCGGCAATAAGGCTCCCCGCACCCGTCATGTTTTCGACCACGATCGTAGGATCGCCCGGGATATGCTTGCCGATATGTCGCCCGACGATTCGAGCCGCGAGATCATACCCTCCGCCGGCCGCAAATCCGACCACAAAGCGAATCGTTTTCCCGTTGTAAAAATCGTCCGCAGATGCATCTCGAGTCGCAACCCCAAGCAAGCTAAGCGCGCCCAGACTCGCCATCAACAAAGTGAACTGTGATTTCATCGCGACCTCCGTATTGCTTCGATTACGCCTCTTCGATCAGGAGAAGAACTGCCAGTTTCTTTTCGTTCGTGAAATCGACGAGGTTTCCTTTACCGGAACTCGAACATTCTCATTCGTCACACACAAAATTCCCCGATTTGCTGTATAAGTGATCACTTGATCCCGAAGATCTCCCGAAACAATCTTGCCGTTGCTTGAAAGTTGACGTGTTGATCCGGCCTTTCCACAAACCAGATGTGGCCTCGTGCACCCGGCTGTGAATGTGCTTCCGTGTCTCTGCGGACAGGTATCTGCTGAACGCTGGCTAAGGCGCCCTGCCCCTCTCTCGATAGCGCAAAGTTGACAAACAGCCGAGCGGCGTTGGGATGAGAAGATTGCGCAGGGAGCATCACCGCGTCGATCTGCGCGATGGTTGGTTCGAGAGCAATCCAGTCGATAGGCGACCGCTTTTTGTCCTTATATCCCTGAATTAACGGAGCACGCGCGAGGACCAGGGAAACAGTACCATTATGAACGGCGTTCACTGCCGCGATATTCGCGCGAGCAATGATCGGATGCTGGGCAGCAAGTCGTGTTAAATACGCCAGGGCTTTGTGCTCGCCCCATATTGCCAGAAGCCCTCGCAGTAATACGTGCGCTGTGGTATCGATCGCAATTCGATCGCGCTGCCAACGCGGATCAAGCAGGTCGCTGTACGATCTCGGAATGTCTTCCTTATTCACCAGAGTCGTGTTGTACCCAAGCACGTACGCGTTGATGTAGTATCCTGACCAGTATCCTTGGTTGTCGATGAGAGCTTCGGTAAGCGCATCGCGCTCGAGAGAGTGATATGAAGCAAGCGCATTCTCCTTGAACAGAGGTTGGAATAAATCGCCGCCCCCAATCAGGACATCGCACGGCGGCGTGCCCGTGCGTGATTCGTTTTGAACCCTCGCAACCAATGCTTCGGTTTCTAGTGGATGAAATTCCAGATCCAAGAACGGGTACTTTTGTACGAACTCGTGTAGAACTTGCATTGTCTGTGGCAGGTCCATGGTGGCATAGATCACCAATTTCTTTTCAGTCTTCGCGTGTTCCACCAACTCCGCTTCCAACACGGGTCGATCCCGCGCTACGATCGGTTGCCAGAAGAGCGCTGTCCCAAAAAGTGCGAGAAGCAGGGTGGTCATACTTTCAGCGTCCTCCAGAAACGGGCAGGACCGAAGATCCCCTGACATTAGCTCGGTGTAAATGGCCACCGGGGTTGTTTTTTAGCTTTTTTGTTTTGCGACTTTGATTGGTTTGAATTCGATCCGCATGCGAGGAAGGAAGCGCTCGGCAAGACAGAATGATGCTTACCCACAACACGACCACGCTCGAATTATGCGTTCGGTCCATATTATCGTCCGCTTTTTCGGTCCACGGGAACCGGAGCGTTGATGACGGCTGATCCCTTTTCGACGTAGAGCTTCTCGATGTAACCGCTCCGCTTAAGATTATTGACGAAACGGAGATCGACGAAATCCTCCGGCTTGGCTTTCGCGGCTTTGGAGTCCCAGCTCGCCTGCACCGCGAGCGTATCGCTCAGTCCCTCTAAAGTGGGATGCAGGTCCTTCTCGAGCAACTCTGAGTATGCTGCCCAAGACCCCTCAAGCACGTCAGCTTTCGCGCCTCGCGTGTATTTCGCCATGATCCGGATTGTTTCTTTCTTGTTGGTTTTGAAGAAGTGCACCGCGTTCGCCATCGCCCTAACCGTTTTCTCAACCGCTTCGGGACGCTCGCGGATAGTCTTCTCCGACGTGACCGTGCAGCTGAATTGAAAGGGAATTTTGAGTTGCGCCATGTCGACTATCAGCTTCATGCCGGCTTTTTCGCCTTGAATTTTTCCGGGCTCCGTGACCATCGTAAAGTCAGTTTGCCCGTTGATCACTGCCGCAACGCGTGCCGGCGAACCGCCGACCATGACCGCTTGGATGTCTTTGTAGTCGATACCGAATTTGCGCAGCGCCAGGCGCACGGCGAAATCCGCCGACGTGCCCGGGATATGTGTGGCGAGAGTTCGACCCTTTAGATTCTCGGGCGATTTGATATCCGGCCTGCCGATAATGTAATAAGGCAGCGTGTTCACCAGGCTATCGATGATGAC
>JAJONK010000120.1 GCA_021323355.1 Deltaproteobacteria bacterium | reverse complement strand
GGGTCGCATTATCAACTGACATGTGGCACATAACGTGGGCGTCCTGACAAGCCTAACCCAAGAAGTAACCACCAACTTTTGTCAATTTTCAAAAAAGCGGGAGAATAGAGACCGACTCGTCCGTCCTAGTGAGACTCCTGGTTAGTTGGCGTCTTTACGCCTTCGCGAGAAATTCCGACCTAGTTGCGATCATTTCTCTGAGTTAATCTCACTCACAAATGTGGCATGATCTCTTTGGCGCAGATTTCCAAATGCTCCATCTCATCAAACATGGGATTGAAGACAATGTGCTGCGCGCCGGCGTGGATGATCTCTTGAATTTTTTCGACGCATTCGGCGCTGCTACCCCAGATCGAGACCTTCGGTCCCAAATCAGCGTTTTTGTAACGTCGAGCAAACCATTCTCGGATACGCTTCTCGCCGCGAGCCCTGTCCTTGTCGACTGCGAGATAGACTCTCTTGGCAAAATGAAAGCTAGCCGGATCGCGCTGCGCCTGGTCTAAGAAAATACGAGTACGCGCCGCCTCGCGAATGAAAGATGCGGAAGAAGACGACCCTGCGCCCATCCAACCATTGGCGGCCTTCACCGCCCGCCGAAGCGCGTTGTCGTGATGGCCGCCAAAGATGATCGGCAAGTGCGGCTTTTGCACCGGTTTGGGTTCCATGGAGATTTCTTTGAAGCTCCAGTAACGGCCTTGAAAACTCGCCGTCGGCTCTGTCCAAAGAAGCTTCATGATCTGCACTGCTTCGGTAAAGCGGGTTACTCGCCCTTCCCGGCTGTAGCCAAAAACATCCTCATGAGATCCGAGATGGCCGCCACCGAGCCCGACACCCATCACCGCGCGGCCGCCGCTCATCACGTCCAAGCTCGAATACGCCTTGGCTAATTGCAACGGGTTACGCAGCGGCAACAGAATGACCGATGTGCCCAACTTCAATTTGGTTGTGATCCCGGCGACATAGCTCAGCAGTGTCACGGGTTCGAGCATGGTGAAGTCGCCGATGATCCGCTCCTGCAGCCATAGGCTGTCGTAACCCAACGTCTCCGCTTGCATCGCGAACCTGCGAATGTGTTCCATATCCGTAGGACCATCGAAAAAAACTTGAGGAAGCTCGATACCGCAAGGCGTGTGCTGGTCAGGCATAAGTATGGATTATTTCCCTTAACCTAGTTTCTATGCTCAGTTCACAAACGTTCACTGGCGCGGCTCGCAATGACACCCTACGGATGATCTTCAATGCTACGAGTTCATCTCGTCGCAAACGTTCAGCCGCAAAAAATCGATAAAGGAGCCTGCGCCCTCTCGCCTTCATACTGATCGCGCCTTTCGGTGTCAACTCAGTCTCGGCTGGAGTTCTGCTGATCTACCCAGAATTTCAGAGCTTGACTGTCACCCTGCATTTTGGTGAATATGAAGGGGTGAATTGAGCGAGGAGCAATTCTTTAAGGATGTTTTGAAGCTAAAGGAATTTTTGTGAAGCGCACTGAGAAGAACGAAGCGACACGGAGGAAGCCCGCTCGACGACGTAAAAATCATACCCAGACGGAGCAAGAGCAGCCATCAAAAACGCCGCCTCCGTCTTCGACAGTAAAACTTGCTCCCACCATTACTGAAAATCGCCCTGAAGAGAGTTCAATTTTTAAGGAACGAAAACGGCTTTTTCTGGGGGTTGGCGACGAAGTCACGCATCTTCGTTATGAACAGTGGGGGATCGGTGTGGTGATGGAATGTATGACTTCTTCGGTGCCCGGCGGCACCTGTCTCGCCCGCATTCGCTTTCAAGACGGCACACTGCGCTGCTTTAACAATGATCTCGATAACGATAGCTGCTGTTACTATTTCGGCCTGCGCCGTTACTGGAACCCAACGCACGGAGTCAATGCAATCCGGTCAAAGCTTTTCATGCGAGGTTAGAATGCTGAAAACCCCCAAAACCACTCGCCGTCTGATTGTTGCCGCCGCATTATTCATCGCCAGCCTCTCCCCGTCCATTCTCAACGCGGAAGAGGCAATTGAGATAGCCGCTGTCGATGTTGGAGTGACAGCCGGCAACCTCGTGTTCCTTCCGGCCAAAGCGATCTCCGTGTCGATGGGAGCGGTGACGGGAGCTCTTTCATTCTTGCTAACAGGGGGTAATGCCGGCTTGACAAGGCAGATCTGGCGCGACACCACTGAAGGCCCCTACTTCATAACCCCTCAACAAGCGCGCAAGGCCATTGGCCAGCGTCCCGAACTCATGGAGACAAAATAAAACGGCACGCAACCACCATCTTTGAGATGGGGGCCACATGCCGTTTATCAGCTTACGTCCGATAATTAAGCCAGGTTCTTCTTGAAAAAATTGACGGTTCTTGTCCAGGCATCCTTGGCCGCTTCCGGATTATAGCGATCAGCGTTGGTGTTATTATTGAACGCATGTTTCGCTCCGGGGTAGGTCTTAACATCGAATGACTTTCCCGCCTTTTGCATCGCGGCTTTCAACGGTTCAACGCCCGGCATGATGTTCGGGTCATCTTCAGCATAATTGCCCATCACCGGACAGGGAATATTCGCCACCGAATCGAGCGGATCGGGATTGCGTCCATAGTAAACCACCGCGGCGTTGAGATCTTTATTCTTGGTAGCAAAATTTAGCGATTGACCGCCACCCCAGCAGTAACCAACAACGCCTACCTTGCCGTTCACATAGCTCTGCTTCTTCATGTAATTAAGAGCCGCGGTCAGATCCTCCGCGACCATACCACCGTTTACTTTCTTGATTGCTTCGGTGGCCTCGTCGCTGCCATTGTATTGATCGCTACCGCCGATGCGCCCCATACAGTCCACCGCTATCGCCGCAAAGCCTTCCTTGGCGAAATGTCGAGCAACGTCCTTGATGTGACCAATCAGCCCTCTGTTCTCATGAATGACGATAACCGTTCCCAAGTTCTTGCCATCCTTGGGTCGCGAAACATAGGCGCTGACGGTTCCAGCATTGCCAGGAAACTGCACCATCTCCGACGTGAGACTGGAATCATTCGGGTCAACGATATTGTCTATGGTTTGAGCCATCTTAATTCTCTCCTTTCGAGTGTGATGAATGGCCCAGCTATAGCCAAAATCAACTCACAAATCCAGCGAAGGATGACTTGTTTGGAAGAAATAATTGAGCGCCGAAATGCCGGCAGTCAAGCACCGGCACGGGGCAAGTCCTTCAACAGATTAAAACGATTCACAGAAGCTAAAACGCCGCGCTAGTTATGAGGGCGGCGTTGGTGAAACTTACTCGATCGAGCGATAGTAGCGTCAGGTGCTAGTCGTGGAAGTTGACGAAGGTTCGGATTTAGCTGGAGCAGACTCTTTCTTGGTCTCGGTTTTCGTTTCCTTGCTCTCGTTTTTGGATTCTGACGATGACGAACTTGCGCCGTTCTCGGTCTTAGGGGCATCTTTACCCTTGCGCGCGTAATCGGTGATGTACCAGCCCGTGCCCTTGAGCTGAAACGATGTGTTTGAGATCAGCTTCTTCACCTTTCCTTTACAAGTCGGACACTTGGATAATGGTTCGTCGGTAATTCTCTGTGTCATTTCAAAAGTCCCACATTTCTGGCACGCATATTCATAGATGGGCATGCTAATTCCTCAATCGCGATAGTTAAGAGCTAAAGTAATCACCGACACCGGGCTTGTCAATTGAGCCGAGGTCGCGGAACTAGTCGCTCGCCCGATGTTCGGCTCTGTCTCTATCCTTGCCGTCGGCAAGGATATGCGCGCCGCCGAACGCTTCAGAGCGATTGCCAAACAGCACCAGAGGCTCGGTTCCGGTATTCGTAATCTGGTAATAATCCTTTGCGCCAAGAAACAGCACGTCGTGTTTTTTGACTGGTCGCTCGTCGCCTTTAATGCCCTTGACCGTGCCCGATCCTTCGAGCACGAGAAAAGTCTCGGGGCTGGCATGATAATGCATGTCCGTTCCGTCACCCGGAACGAAGTAGAGCATCCAGGAGCGGAAATTATCGGTTCCGAAAAGGTCGATCTTTCTCTTCTTGTTTTCGCGCGCTTCGGATTGTTTTTCGCCCAGGTTGACAAAGTCCATTATTAATCTCCCTCTTAGAAAGTGTTCGATTCTAACTTACAGGCGCAGCACTCTGCAAGGATTGACAATCTGGCTTGACAGGTATGGAGCGCTGCACTATGGAGGAAAGCGCTTACTCGACGACGATCAACAACAGATAATCGAACATCGGGCTTTTAATTACCACGAACAGCGGAGGTGAGCCATGACCAGCTTATGGGAAAGTACTACCGTCGAGAACAGCACAATGCCGCTCTATCTTAGCCTGCCGGAACGGGGCGGCCCGGTGCCCGGCATCGTCGTCGTCCACGGACAGTCGGGATTGGAAAATTTTATCAAAGAAACGACGCACATGCTGGCGCTACAGGGTTATGCCGCGATTGCGCCGGACCTGTACCATCGCGACGGTCCGGATTGCAAAGACGATAACATGACCAAAAAATCGAGAGTGCGCGATCCCAATATCATCGCGGATATTACCGGCGCGCTGCAGTTTTTGAAGAACCACCGCCAGGTGGACGGCGCGCGTATAGGCATTGTCGGTTTTTGCATGGGCGGACGAATCGTTTATCTGATGTCGGCGGCGAGTCGCGAGCTCAAAGCCGCTGTGATGTTTTACGGCAGCAGCACGATGACGCCGTTGGGCGAGGGTCCCTCGCCATTTGATCGCACCCGCGAGATCAGCTGTCCGATTCAAGGACACTTCGGCGCGGATGATCAGAACCCATCACCCGACGACATGCGCAAGCTCGACGCCGAACTCACACGCTGGAATAAGCCGCACGAGTTTCACACTTACGCCGACGCTGCTCACGCCTTTGCCAACGCCGGTTCCGCCAACTACCGGCCCCACGCAGCGGCTTTGGCATGGCCCAAAGCCATGGAATTTTTTAGCCGGCATTTGATCGGGTAGAGAATTATCAATCGTACCCAGGAACGAAGTGCGCGATCGCAAAGATCATGCGCACTTGATGGGCATGCTATCGGAGCAGGTCATCGTGCATCTTTGTTCAACCTTGCGATGCCGCGCGCCCACATCCGGCGAAATTTGCACCCTGGCAAACAGCCGTCTTGATGGCTGCGGCCCTTCCATAGTAAAAAATGATGCTAGCCGTGACCGGCAAGCTATGAGCGTTAGCCGAACAATCCGGATTGCGAGGAACTGACGATGGCTGAGAATTCACATGGGTCGGAATCGGCTCGTCATCACATGCATTACTACAATGCCGCAGCCGACTTGATTGAACGCAACCTCGCTGTGCGCCGTGAAAAAATCGCCTACATCGACGACAACGGCCGTTACACCTTTGGCGAGCTCGCAGAGCGCGTAAATCGCTGCGCCCATGCCCTTTGTGAGCTGGGCGCGACGTTGGAGTCGCGCATCATGGTCTGTCTGAGCGATACGATGGATTTCCCAAGCGTGTTTCTTGGCGCCATCAAGGCGGGCCTCGTTCCAGTCGCGGTGAACACGCTGTTAACCAGCGGCGATTACGACTTCATGCTGCGCGACAGCCGCGCTCGCATCCTGGTGGTATCGGAGTCATTACTACCGGTATTCAAACCGATACTGGACGGACAGCCGTTCCTGAGCCATGTTGTGGTCTCCGGCTCGAGCGCTTCCGGCGAGCCGCGGCTTGCAGAGTTGATGGCACGCGCGAAGAACGAGTTTACCGTCGCGCCGACCCGGCCCGACGACGCCTGCTTTTGGCTTTACTCTTCTGGCTCCACAGGTACGCCGAAAGGCACGGTCCACGTTCAGACCAGTATGGTTGCAACCACAGAGCTCTACGCCAACCCAATCCTGGGAATAGAGGAGAGCGATGTTGTATTCTCGGCGGCGAAATTGTTTTTCGCTTACGGTCTTGGCAATGGGCTGAGTTTTCCGCTTTCAGTGGGCGCGACCACGGTTTTGCTAGGAGAGCGGCCGACACCTGCTGCGGTTTGCCGGATTCTGCGCCAGCACCGGCCAACAATTTTTTATGGCGTGCCGACTCTCTATGGCGCGCTTCTGGCAAGTTCGGAGCTGCCCAACCGCGCGGAGCTCAACCTGCGACGTTGCACGTCGGCCGGCGAAGCCTTGCCGCCAAACATCGGCCGGAAGTGGCTCGAACATACCGGAGTGGACATTCTCGATGGCCTTGGTTCCACCGAAATGCTCCATATCTTTTTATCCAATAGACCGGGCGACGTGCGCTACGGGACTTCCGGTAAACCGGTTCCGGGTTATGAGGTGCGGCTGCTCGATGAGGACGGCAACAAGGCGGGCACAGGTGAGATCGGCGAATTGCAGGTCAGCGGCCCCAGCAGCGCCGCGTACTACTGGAACAATCGCGAGAAGAGCCGCAACACATTTCTCGGCGCATGGACCCGGAGCGGCGATAAATACATCGAAAGCGAAGACGGTTTTTTTACCTATTGTGGTCGGGCTGACGACATGCTCAAGGTCAGTGGCATTTGGGTCTCCCCTTTCGAGGTGGAAGCAGTGCTGGTCTCGCACGAAGCGGTGCTGGAAGCCGCTGTGGTTGGCCACGCGGACGGTAACGGGCTGATCAAACCGAAAGCATTCGTGGTGCTCCGTGCTGAGATAGTACCGACCCCAGAGCTTACCGTTGGACTGCAGCAACACGTAAAAACGCATCTGGCGCCGCATAATTATCCCCGCTGGATCGAGTTCGTGCCCGAGCTGCCAAAAACCGCTACCGGCAAAATCCAACGGTTCAAACTGCGAGAACCACTAGGGCATGACCCGCGCTGAACTTTTTTAGGACTCTACGGAGGCAATCATGAACCTCGAACTAAACTCGAGCCGCCGGCAATTTCTTGTCAGGGCTGGCCTGCTCACGGCAAGCGCATTGCTGCCGAATCCGCCGGCACTCGCACAGACCTCAAAGCTACGCGTTGGTCTCATGCTGCCTTACACCGGCACTTACGCCCAATTAGGCACCGCCATAACCAACGGCTTCAAACTCGCGGTGGCGGAGCGCGACGGTAAACTCGCCGGCCGCGAACTGGAATACTTTTCCGTCGATGATGAATCCGAACCGGCTAAAGCGCCGGAGAAGACGTGCTGGTCGGCACGGTTCATAGCGGCGTGCAGATGGGCATGGTCAAAGTTGCGAAAGAAAGCAATACCTTGATGATCATTCCCAATGCCGGCCTCGATGCCGCTACCGGAGCGCTGTGCGCGCCGAATATCTTTCGCACTTCATTTTCCAATTGGCAGCCGTCCTATCCGATGGGCAAAGTACTTGCCGACCGCGGCATGAACAATATTTTGACTCTGGCTTGGAAATACGGCGCGGGACAGGAAGCCGTGGCCGGATTTAATGAAGGCTTTATCAAAGCCGGCGGCAAATCGGTTCGTGGACTTTGGATTCCGTTTCCCAATGTAGAATTTCAAGCATTGCTCACCGAAATCGCTTCGATCAAACCGGACGCGGTGTTCGTATTCTTTGCCGGCGCCGGCGCGGCAAAGTTCATCAAAGATTATAACGCGGCCGGGCTGCGCCGGCAGATCCCGCTCTTTGGTTCGGGCTTTCTGACCGACGGCGTGCTCGATGCCGTGGATAAAGCCGCCGAAGGCCTGGAAACCACGCTCCACTATGCCGATGGCCTGAACACCAAGCGCGATCGCGAGTTCCGCGCGGCATATAGCAAAGCATACAAGAGCGAGCCCGACGTCTACGCGGTGCAAGGCTATGACGCCGGTCTTCTCCTCAACATCGGACTGGATGCAGTGAAGGGCGACGTCACCAAAAAGAAAGAAATGATCGCGGCTATGGAAAAAGCCAAGATCGACAGCCCACGCGGACCCTGGACGATGTCGAAAGCACACAATCCTGTTCAAGACATTTACTTGCGCAGAGTAGTCGGGCGCGAAAACAAAATGGTTAGCGTCGCCCATAAAGCGCTCGCCGATCCGGCGCGGGGATGTAAGATGTAACGGCGCGGCGCGACTCGTCTAAGGCAGTATTCGTGCCTTCGATATAGGTCTAAACGCGGGAGTTTTACGCGGTTCAACGGTTCAAGGTTCAAAAGTTCAACGTTAGTCAACTCCCACTCCTCCGAGTTCATTCTCGACCTTGAACGTTTGAACTGTTGAACGTTTGAACAAATCTTTGGTGATGTTCTATCTCATCCAACTTCTAAACGGCATCCAGTACGGTCTGCTATTGTTTTTACTAGCGAGCGGTCTGACCCTGATCTTTGGGATTATGGGTGTCATCAATCTAGCCCACGGCAGCTTTTATATGATCGGTGCCTATCTGGCTTATTGGCTGGCAAGGACGACGGGCAGTCTCTGGTTGGCAATTCCGCTCAGTATCATCATCGCTTTCTCAATTGGTCTGCTGCTTGAGACAACCATCTTCAGCCGGCTGTACAAACGGGACCATCTCTATCAGGTATTGCTCACGTTCGGTTTGATCCTGGTGTTTGAAGAACTACGCAGCATTCTGTTCGGCGACGATGTGCATGGGGTTCCGGTGCCGCCGCTGCTCGATTTTTCGATTCCTCTCACGGAGACTCTCTCCTATCCGGTTTACCGCTTGTTCGTCACGGTCGTTTGCATCAGCATTGCTCTTACTATGTACTGCGTCATCCATAAGACCCGCATCGGCATGATGATTCGGGCCGCCACCAGCAATCGCGAAATGGCCGCTTCGCTCGGGGTCAACATTCCGCTGCTGTTTGCGTTCGTCTTCGCATTTGGCGTCGCGCTCGCCGGTTTTGCCGGAACGATCTCGGCGCCGATTGCCTCGGTGTCTCCCGGCATGGGCAATCACATCGTGATCATTTGTTTCGTAGTCGTGATCATCGGCGGCATCGGTTCGATCAACGGCGCAATGATCGCCGCTTTGGCGATTGGCCTGGCCGATAC
>JAJONK010000119.1 GCA_021323355.1 Deltaproteobacteria bacterium | reverse complement strand
ATGATCGCCCTTTGAGAATTCCAAAAGTCTCGATTGGTATGCCAGACCTTTCACTTCCAACGTCAACATGACGCGCCAGGCAAACGGACTGCCGCTGCCCCAGTAGAGTTCCAAAGCCACTCGCACCTCCAGATTATAGACTTGGACAGTATTAGTTCTTATATAGCGCTTGCAAAAACCCCTCTTTGTCCAGTTCATCGAGGATCGTAAAATCGATGAACCGGCGCGGATCGGCGGTTTTAGCCGCGGGCATTTTATCCAGGCCCTCTAGGATCGTCTTGACTCCTTCTACGGACGTGCGCGGGATGCGCAGCATGTTCTTGGCCTGTAACGCATAGGCTTCCTTCACTTCATCTCTATTTTTTGCGCGCGTCCATTTCTGAATCACCTTGATGGTGAACTCTTCGTCTTCCTGATAGGTCTTCATGCCTTCGAGGAAGCCGCGCATGAAACGCTTGGCAAGGTCGCGCTGCCCATCAATGAAACGTTTTCTCGTAACCACCGTGCCGGTGATATAGGTTTTGCCGATCTTGGTCATGTCGAATAACTCGACGAATCCGAGATTTTTCGCTCGGATGTTATTGGGAATCGATATCGGCGCGGCATCGATGACGCCATTGACCAGACCTTGAACCAATAGGCCCATTTCATTGAGTTGAATCATCGAAACATCCGTGGATGGGTCCAACCCCCACATTTTGAGCGTGGCCCGCGCCAGAGCATCCGGTGTCGCGCCGAACCGGGTGACGCCAACTCTCTTGCCCTTGAGATCCTGCGGCGTTTTGATCTTGGAGTTGACGATAAAGCTGTAGAGCGGCTTGTCAAGAATTGCGCCCATGAAAACGGTATCGGCGCCGCTAAGATTGGAGCTCACGGCTCCATCCGTCGCAGATTGCACGATCGCCACCTCCCCCGCCAGCAGCGCCTGCAGCGCGGTGATACTGCTGGCGTGAATCAGTTCGACATCGACGCCGTGCTTTTTGAAATGGCCCGCCTCTAAACTGATCCATGGAATCGCTTGGTTAACCGTGATGGCGCTGTAGGCAAGCCGCAGGGGCGTGAGCTTCGCTAATTCAGCGGCGTTGCCGGTAGCCATCGGATTTAAACCTAACAGCCAGATGACCGACCAAAAGAGCAGAAATCTACTTTTCATCGTGACAAGAAATTTCGGCATACACCCTCCCACCGTTCACCTTTAGCAATATTCGACTTCTGCGCCTCGGATCAAGAGGGTTTTTGTCTTACAGACGTGCATCTCAGACTCAAAGTACGCCGGACAGCAGGGCGGTGTCAGAACGTAATCACAGCGCGATGAAAAGACGTCATACCGGATATTCGAACGATAGTTTTAACTCGCTAGATGCCCAATTGAGACCTCGGGAACTCACGGACCGAAGTCTACGGACCGAAGTCTAGGGTCGTTTTTTGACGATATGCCAGCAGGATCAACCGCACACCATCATTGAACATTCATTCGAAAAATGGGTTGCCAAATGACCGCGCTATGGGAGATAGTGCCGGTCTAGCCTTTCGAACGCGATAATCTCTACAAGGAGAGCTACGTTGATGGCAGACGCAATTTCCCACGATGCACGCTGGAGCGAATATCCCGGCGATGAATGGTCTGACGCCATGGTCCAGGCGATGAAGCTTGGCGGAATCGACCATCTGTTCTTTGTTTCCGGTTCCGAGATCGCTTTCTGGCAGGAAAGTATCGCCAAAGCGCAGGAGAGAGATTGGCCCGCGCCCAAGTTAATTACGGTGCCGCACGAGAGCGTGGCGCTTAACGCTGCTCTCGGCAGCGCGATGATCAGAAACCAGCCGGCAGCCACTGCAGTGCACGTCGATGTTGGAACATTGAATTATGGCGGCGCGATCCATACCGCCTGGCGCGGTAATTACCCCGTGCTGATCACCGCCGGAACAGGACCGCGGGCTTATGCCGGCTCGATGACCGGCGCGCGCAACAGTCCCGTGCAATGGGTCCAAGAGCCACGCGATCAGGGCGGCATCGTCAGGCAATACACTAAGATCGATCATCGCCTGGAGCATCAGGACAATCCAGGATTCATGATCAGCCGCTTGTTGCAGGTCGCCATGAGCGAGCCCAAAGGCCCGGTCTATCTTGCCGCGCCGCGCGAAACGGCAATGATGAAGATTCCCGGCAAGACATACTTCCCGACGCGCGATGAGCTTGGCGTTGCGCGGCCGGTGTGGCCCGATCCCACCGATGCCAGACGGGCGGCGCAGTGGCTCATTGAAGCGCGCAATCCGCTCATCTGCTGCGCTACTGGCGGACGCAATCCTGAAGCAGTTGCCGAAACTGTTCGGCTCGCCGAGTTACTCGCATTGCCGGTAGTGGATTGCGACCGCATAGACCGACTGAACTTTCCGAGCACTCACCCGCTTTACGGCACCGGACCGGAGCTCAAAGATGCCGATGCGTTGCTGATGCTCGAAGCGCTGGTGGCTTACACCACGCCTACTAGCGCGCCACGACCCGGCACTAAAGTTATCTGGGCCGATGCCGATCCGGTGATGTCGGCGTACAAGACCATGGACTTCCAGGCCGACCTCTGGCTTCCGGTGACCGCAACGACCGCGGCCCGCGCCATCTATGAAGCGGCAACTGCTCTCCTGTCGAAAAGCGACATGAGCCGAATAGCCGAACGACGCGAGCGATTAGAGGCAAGCAAGCGCGAAATAAACCACAACAACGAGCAAGCCGCCATCGCAGCCGGACGGCGCAAACCGATGCACCCGCTCTGGGTCGCCTATCAACTGGGAAAGATTCTCGAACTGAACGCCATCGTGCTCGATGATTCCATCAGCAACTCGGATTTCGTCTGCGCGCATCACGGGAGAACTCAAGCCGGCACCTACTTCGCGAGCGGCGGATCATCCGGCGGCTGGGGCGCCGGCGCGGCGTTGGGAGCCAAGCTCGCAGCACCGGAACGTGATGTCATCCTGGCAACCGGCGACGGATACTTTATGTTTGGCACGCCAATGCCGGCATTGTGGACTGCCGCTCATTACAAAGCGCCTTTTCTCACACTGGTATTCGTCAACCGCTCCTACAGCACGGGAACCAATGGCCTCCGCAGAACCTATCCGAGCGGCGTCGCAGTGCGCACGGAGAATTTTGAAGGCGGCGTATTCGATCCGCCGCCCGACTTTGCCAAACTCGCCGAGTCCGCCAACTGTTACGGCGTGACTGTGCGTGAACCGGATGAGGTCGGCCCGGCGCTCAAACGAGGATTGGAACAGGTGCGCAAGGGAACGCCCGCGTTGGTCGCAGCGTATTTACCGACTTTGATCGAGGAGATGTCGTTGGCGGCGCGGAAGTAAGAATACGTTCAGGTCAACGGTAGAAAAATCGGGGCCACTCTTAATATGCCGAAAAAGTCTTCAGGCGAACCGGCCGCGATCTACTATGTTGCGTCATCGATAATACCCATCGTAAGCCTCGGGCAAAAACGCGCTAGGAAAGCGAGCTGTGATAACCGCATCGCGCATGGTCCCGAGCGCTAAAGTTGCTCGAAATTGTTTCAGTGGCGTGTTGTCACTACCTCCGTGAGCCGAGGGTCACAAGTCACGCACAGAATAGAATACGAATTACCGTTCGGATCTAAGAACATACGAACATCGTGCCCTCCCACCAAGTGGCTGTCGATGAACTTCTGAAACGCTTCAAAAGCATAAGAACTATGGCGTTCATTGGATTGCGATTGCTCTAATTTGTCCTTGCTCATTTTGCCTCCTGGATGCTGTACGAGTAAAAATGCGCGGGGTATATAGCATAGCTTTTTGCGTGAGTCACGCACCCGGTACGAGCGAGGTACGGTAGCAATTGGTGAGCTTCAATCGGAATCATCGCGTTGCATCCTCATTCAGAGCCCAACATGTGTCCATAAGATCAGCCGAAATCAAGTGAGCGGTCGGGCGAATTGTCCGTCTTGCACAGCTCGGACCAGTACCCGAGGTTTCTTACCGCAGCCAGTATCGATTATGACTGGAACGGAACTTCAACGCTGTTGACTTCCCAGCGTTTCGACATTAACAACGAATCGCGTAAGGAGGCCCACTTGCAAACCGGCCAAAGAGATCCCGCAATCTCGTTGTAAAAAGGAGCAAGACTATGGCAGACCAGAACTGCGCGCACGCTGGCTGCGCCTGTAAGATCGAGCACGGACACGGCGTCTCACGAGGAAATGAAAATTACTGCAGTGATCACTGTGCACAGGCTGGCACGGCGCGGTCGGGCCAGTGTGTGTGCGGCCATCCGGATTGCGAGACAGCAGGGATGACTCGCTGAGCCAATCCCTGTTGGTCGAAAGTCGGTCAGGAGCTAAAGATAGCTCCGGAAGTGCCTTAGAGATTGCCGCAACAGAGCACTTTCATTTCTCATTTAAAGAACCCGATGCCTTTCGACGTTCGCATGAGTTAATCGAACCCGCCGGAGAGCTTGCGAAAATTCGTCGTGCTCGATACTAGCAATGTCTGATTCCCTTTGGGTATCACTTCCGAATAATCAGGAAAGTCACCAGCGATGAGAAGCAGGCAGATCGTCTGCTGCTTTCCAAGCGCGTTCTAGCTGATCAATCTTCTAAAGTTCGTTTGTGCATCACGAAGGTTTGCTTTTGTCGAGTTCTGTCATTTGCGCGTCGCTGGAGAGTTTCCTGCACGGGCCTAATGGGTGGGGTCTCACTGGTGCATTTATTGCAGAATCACATGGAAGCGCCGCTAAAGCGCAATCCCTATTTATCACAAATCGTAAAAAGGAGCCGTCCTAAGAAGCATGAAGAAATCTAAACCGATCACTGGTCGCAATTCATTGCTGTTCGTTATTGGCCTAGTCGTCTTGTTTGGTCTAAGTGGTTGTGCTGGCGGATCGCTCACTACCCGGGAAAAAGGTGCAGGAATTGGGGCTGTGGGAGGCGCAGGCGCTGGAGCGCTTATTGGAAGTGCGGTTGGCCGACCCGGTGCCGGAGCAGCAATTGGCGGAGTTCTGGGACTAGGTGCGGGAGCCTTGGTGGGCGATCAGCTCCAGGGTCAAGAAAACATCAACCAGCAGCAACAGCAACAAATCCAAGCAAACCAGGCTGAAGTCGAGCGTCAACGCTTAGAGCTTCAGCGCATAAAGCGCCAGCAAGAATATTAACCCCTAGACGGACAAGAATAGCCCTCATTTCTCATAGGCGATTCAGCACCGACGCCAGCCTCTTTCCGCTGTGGCAAGTGAGTGCGGATCACTGGGTCGTGGCCCACTCACATTACCTGCTGAGATCTCCAGGAGCGACACATGCGTCCTCACTCGAGTCAGTGAGTCTAACCGCCCACTGCCGCGGTGTTCCCCCGTGCCAATGGGTACGCTCATCTCCTCGGAATCAATCGGTGAAACGTTCGCTCGCAGTGACAACAGCATCACCCCAGTCGAATTCTTTCGAGGAAAGCAAGGCTTGCTGTCGAACTAATCATAGAGCGAGTCCACCCCCAGATAGCTGTTGGACGGCGTACGCGTATATCGGTTCGACAAACTGGAGCCGGCCGCGCCTGCCGTCGGCGTATGTTTCGAGATTCCACCCGGCGGTAGTACGCCACCTATGAATGGTTGATTACATTGCTGCGCGGGAGGAGCAGGTTAGCTAAAGCCTCCTCATTTCGTATGCACCAAACGGATGACGCTATCAGAGTGATAATTGCTGCTGAGATGATTAACGCGTCTTCCTTATGGTTGGACCAAATGTGCCGAAAAAGTGCGGACCACTTCAAGCTTCCAGCTCTTCGGCGCGCAGCTAAATGGTCAAGGTTTCGCCCAGCATGCGAGTGAGGGCGGACAGTTTCTCTAAAGCGATGGCGTGAAAGGATCATGGAGCCGGGGAACGGTAGGAATCGCCGGTGCGGCTTCTTCAACCAGGTGAGAACGTGCTTCACAGAGAAACAAGCAAGGACCGCCACAGATACAACAACGAATGCCGCTGCAACCATCACGTCAGATACCATCGAAGTAACCTCCTCCTGACTGACACCCTGAGGCGAACGAAAAGAGACGGTTTTGATCACAAAGTTCTCTCTTATCGAGGAGTGACCGATTTTCGACTTTTCAGTTTTTCATGAATCGCCTATCGATTAAATTCGCTAGGAAATAGCCGATGAGCGCCGAAGCCGTGACGCCTAGGACCGCTGCAATGAGGAAATAGCTCAACAGTACCGTCATATGTTCTTCTCCTGTCCCAAAGTTTTGGGCCTCGCCGGCGCAGCGCGCCCTTTGATAGCTTCTCAAAGGTGCGGCACAACGCTGTCGCTGCGCAGCGAGGGCGCGGTCATTAGCACAACGGCTACGGGTGAATCAAGGGGCAGCACCGCAGCGCTGCAGATCTACGGTCTCGGCTTGCCGTAGTAACGCCGCGTCATATCTCATCACTGAAGAAATCAGGAGAGAGCAACAATGAGTGGAAAGCCATTTCAAGTAGGCGGAGTTATAAACCTTGCAGACGGCGAAGAGACAAAAGACATTCAGTTACCGAAGAAGATAGCTGAAGATAGCTAAGGATAGGCTTTTGTTGTGGAGTTTGTCGGCGTAAATGGTTTTGTGCAGCAGAATCAAACTCTCTTTGTATCGCTTGAAGTCTACATGAACTCCGTCCCAGGCATTTACCCGATTGTCACAAGCGGAACCTCGACTATTTCAGATTTTGCTTTCCAGCTAGAAGATTTGGAGGTCAATGGGTACTGCTTTATGCAGACCCGATAGCCAAATTGTAGTGACTGCAGCCCGAACACAATGGTAATGCGGAAGCTCGCATTTTCGTGGACATCTCTGGGAGGCTCGTTAAACCTTAATTGCATACCGAAGCCGCAAAACTTGCACGTCGAGTCAGTACAAGCTCACGAATCTTTGGCAGCTCACCCGATGTTTATGTCAGGGTGTGAGTTGCTTGAGCTGTTTAATGGAAGAGCTCAGCGTTTCGATCATTGAGGTTTCGCGATTCCCGGTGAGATATTCAAGACGAAGTAGGCCGAGTTCTGCAGCTAGCTAGGGAGTGCACAACGCACGAGCCTTGAACCATGTGAAGGATCAGGTAGGCCATAGCTCAACTAACATGACGGTGGACATCTGTAGGCACTTGGTACAGGGCGGCAATCGTCAATAAGCTGGACGACGCGCTACCGGCATCCGCCAGAAACAAGATTTGGAAACCAACAGGGGGAAACAACTGTAAAGAAGATTAGACTTTCGGAAAGTAAGTT
>JAJONK010000118.1 GCA_021323355.1 Deltaproteobacteria bacterium | reverse complement strand
GGTCAGAAGATGCCATTGGCGTTGGTTATTGGCGGCGATCCGCTATTTTTCTTCATGGCGGGAACCGAGCATCCGTACGGCCTCTGCGAGTATGACATCGTCGGCGGAATGAGAGGGAAACCGGTGGAGGTCGTGCGCGGCCCGCTCACTGGCTTACCGTTTCCCGCCAGTGCGGAAATTGTGTTCGAAGGATACTTAAACAACGACAATCGCAAGAATGAGGGCCCCTTCGGGGAGTGGACCGGCTATTATGCATCGGATGAAAGCGCGCAGCCGGTGCTTGAGATTGAAGCCGTTTATCACCGCAACGACCCGATCATTCTCGGTGTGCCGCCGATCGGCGGCGGCTCGGATGAGATGGCGCGTTACCGCGCGATCATGCGCTCGGCCATGCTCAAACAACAACTCCAGAGCGCCGGCGTTCCCGACGTAAGGCAGGTATGGGCTCATGAGATCGGCGCATCTCGAATGCTGATCGCGTTGGCCATTCAACAGCGATATCCGGGTCACGCCAAACAGGTTGGCGTCTTAGCGGCAAGTTGCGGCGCCAGCGTTTACGGTTGCAAGATGGTGATCGTGGTGGACGATGATATCGACGTATCGAATCTCGACCAGCTGATGTGGGCCATGCTGTCGCGCTATGATCCGGACACTTCGGTAGACATATTGCGTCGCATGCGCAGCACTCCCGCCGACCCTCGACTTACTCCCGAACAGCGAAAGAAAAGGGACTTCACCAATTCCCGCATGGTGATCGATGCGACCCGACCCTACGAATGGAAGGATAAGTTTCCCATGGTCAACGCGCCGAGCCAGGAGGTAGTGAGGATGGCTCGAGAGAAGTTTGGGTATTTGCTGAAGTAGCGTCTGTTGCTCATCGTGTCGGGGGCGGGTAGCTTCAAACGAGTCGGTTAATCCATTCTCGCTCGCGAATAGATAGCCCTGAATCTCAGTAAACCTCTGATCATTCTCGACAATAAAGTTTTGTGCGAAAAGCGAGCAATTTTTAAGTCCTATTAACAGTCACCCCCCGTTGAGACCAGCTTCGAAAGTACCGTAAGTTCACGAGGCTGCCTCAAAGCCGTAGAACCTTTGCGGATTCTCCCATCTGATCTGGCGCTTATCAGCGTCCGAAATATCGTTACCTTCGTGAAACATTAGGTTGTCTTGGCCCATGAGCTAAGCTTCGGCAAAAACAACTTGCTTCGTAGGAAAGATCCCGGATAAACTCAGTCGCACAAAATTCGGCTTGATTCCTGAATTGCTACGATGCACGGCACAAAAGCCAGGAGGCATTCGACATGGCCCTTAAATCAGCCGCTATTCTAATCTCCATATTGCTAGGCGTATTTTCTAGCAGGACAGCATCGGCGCAGTCGATACGAGTTGCGATCCCTGGCATCAGCGGAACGTTGTTGCCGCTCTATGTTGGACAGGAGAAAAGGCTATTTAAAAAACATGGTCTGGATTCCGAACTGATCATGGTCCGTTCCGGGTCTGTGGCGGTTCAATCACTTCTGGCGGGCGAGATTCAATACGCGGCATCGGGAACCTCGTCCGGTATTGAAGCGAAACTGGCTGGAGCGGACATGATCTCGATTACGGATTACATGAACACGCTGCCGTACACGCTGGTGACTTCCGACCGGATCAAATCCGCCAATCAACTCAAGGGCAAGCGGTTTGCCGTCAGCCGGCTGGGTGCTATATCGGATATCGCGCTGAGGCTTGCGCTGAAGAATCTCGGAGTGGATCCTGCCAAGGATGCCGTGATCCTCGGGATTGGTGACGCCGCTGCGCGTTTTGCCGCGTTAAAAGTTGGCAGCGTCGATGGGACGGTGATTTCGCCGCCGGACACGTTGACCGCTAGAAAACTTGGCTTCAATCTTTTGACGAGTTTTCAAGACGCCGGGATTAAGTTTGCCTACGGATCGATTTTTATCACTAGCGATTATGGACGGAAAAACCGGACCAGTGTCCTCAACTTTCTCCGGGGATTTTCCGAAGCCATTGCCTTTCTCCGCAAAAACAAGGAAGAGACTCTGAGTGTTCTCAGTAAGTGGACTCGGAACTCGGACCGCGAGTCTTTGGAAGATACCTATGATTTCTTTCTCCGTCTTTATCCAGCCAAGCCATTTAGTGACGACGAGGCGGTGAGAGCCGTAATCGAAGTGCTTGGCGAAAAAAATACTGCGGTCAAAAAATTCAAACCTGCGGACTTTTACGATATGCAATATTTACGCGAAATCGATCAAAGCGGCTTTATCGACAAGCTTTACCGATGATCGGTGTACTTCGGCTTACAGTCTGCCTGTCCCGGTTTGGCCGTACCTTCCTTGATATCCATGCCAGACGCCGAGGGTCTCGGACGATGTCGCAACCGTGCCGAAGTGTCTTGTTATATTGCCGAGGGTTGTCTCATGAACCTCTTGGCTGAATGTGGCCGTGCAGTCACTGAGAAAAACGATGTAGTAATCACGCATGAAGCCGTCTCTCGCCGTCGACTCGACGCACACGTTGGTCGTAACGCCCGTTAGAATCAGAGTTTTGATACCTGCCTCTTGCAGAATCTGATCCAGTTCCGTCCTGACAAAAGCACTGTAGCGATGCTTTCGGATCACTGGTTCGGTTGCGAGCGGCGTCACTTTATAAAACTCGGCCCCCCAGCTCCCCTCCAAACATCTTTCATTGTTGAGGCCGTGCTTTCTGTCCTTTTCAACAAATGGTCCGGAAAGATATCGGTTGTTGTAGATTCCCTGAACGAAAATTATCTTAACGTTAGCTTTCCGTGCTTCATCAAGGAATTGCACGAGGCGCGGCACCATAGACTGTGTGGCAGAGATGTCCAAGCCGAGTTTGCGCAGATACCCGTCCTCATGGCAAAAATCATTCTGAATATCGATCACGAGCACGGCAGCATGCTCTGGATTTACTTTCTGTTCCAATGTCGTCAATACGTCTTCCATCGCACCTCCAAATTTGGGTCGCGCCACACAGATGCCACAAAACTACTTTAAGATCTCTTTTAACTTCTCGATAATCGGCTTCTCGAGTTTATAAGTGCGAGCGACCACTTTTTCCAACTCTTCGCCGGTAAGCGGACTCATGTCCAGTCGTGCCTTTTGCGCATCCGCGATAAACTCCGGATCTTTATAGGTTTCAACGAGACCCTTGCGAAGCATGAGCACGCGATCCTTGGGTGTGTTCGGTGGGAAGACGTAGGGACGTGCAATCGCCGCGTAGTCGTAAATTCCTGCTTGGATGATTTTTCGCGCATCTTCGCTCTTAACGATATCGGTAATCATCGGCACCTTGGGTAATTCCGGATGGCGCCGCTCGGGTATCATCTGCAAGACAATCATAACCGAGCCGGACTGAATCTCCTGGACCCACCCGGATTTAAACGATTCCCAGGAGTTGGCGACCCCGTGCAACTCGCCGCTGTTGATCGCCAATCGGATATCGGCGGTGCCTTTATAGCCGCTTACTAACTGCATCGGCACTCCTACTGTGGCGCGCACAACCTTGGCGATGTCATCGGTGGCCGATCCCGGCCCGACGCCGCCGAACTTGAGGCTGGTCTTAGTTGCCAACCAGTTTTCGATGCTGCTTACGCCGCTCGCTTTGCTGATGCCGATCACCGTGTTGTCTTGCGCCGGGACACCGAGATATTCGAATTTCTGCCCGTCGAATTCGATGCCTGGCTTGCCCAGCACCTGCTGGAGAAGCAAACCGCCGATAAAATGGCCGATGGTCAGACCGTCCGGTTTGGCAACCTTGTAGACGTGATTTGCCGAAATCAAAGTTCCGGCGCCGGTCATGTTTTCAACGACGAAGTTCGGATTGCCAGGGACGTGCTTGCCGAGATGGCGCGCGATCAGGCGAGTGTAGGTGTCATAGCCGCCGCCGGCCGAACCGCCGACGATGACTCTGACTGTCTTGCCTTGGTAAAATGACTCCTGCGCGATGGCTGACGTCGCCAGTGTAAATATGACAAACCACGTCGCCGATATCGCGGTCCAGAGAACGTCCCTGTGGATCATGAGATCTCCTTTGTGCATTTCGATGGACGCAATCGGCCTTGAGTGAAAGTTCGGAAGCGTCCGCAGAGTCTCGGATTATTAGCAGAAATATTCTTCCCGCTGCAACTTGCATTGCAGCGCCGGCAAGGACAATAGTGTCGCAGAAGAAAGGAACATCGTCGCATGCAGTATCGGTATCTGGGCAAGAAGCGATTAAAAGTATCCGCCATCGGTTATGGCTGTCCAACATTTCAAGGAAAGCTCAGCGCCACGGATGAAAGGCGAGACATCGATGTGCTCCATCGGGCCATCGATCTGGGCATCAACTTTATCGACACAGCCGATCACAACAACGGGAACAATGAAGAACTCCTAGCCAAAGCCCTCAAAGGCAAGCGCGATCAGGTCGTGCTTGCGTCGAAGTTCGGCAATTTGCGCGGGCAGCCCTGGGCAAAAGGACGCGAAGTCAACGCGAGCGCCGAGTATGTGTCAGCGGCCTGTGAAGCCTCCTTGCGACGGCTGCAGATGGAAACCATTGATGTTTACTATTTGCATCGCGTCGATCCGCAGGTTCCGATCGAAGAAACCATCAGCGCCATGGTTCGGTTAATCGAGCAAGGAAAGATTCGCCACATAGGACTAAGCGAAGCCGGACCGCACACGATTCGCCGAGCCAATGCGGTTCATCCAATTGCCGCTCTACAAAGCGAGTATTCTCTATGGACTCGCGATTATGAGACCGACACGATTCCAGTCGTTAAGGAGCTCGGCATCGGTTTTGTTTCGTACTACGCACTTGGCCGGGGCTTTTTCGCTGGCGCAGTAAAGAGCGTGTCTGACTTAGACCCAAAAGATAGCCGGCGCAAAGCGCCGCGGTTCCACGAGGAGAATTTCCAACACAATGCTCGATTGCTCAGTCGTCTACAACAGATTGCCGATGCGAAGAAATGTACATTAGCGCAGCTATCTCTCGCATGGATTCTGCATCAGGGAGATAATTTCGTGCCGATTCCGGGAACGCGCCGGATCGCGCATTTAGAAGAAAATGCTGCTGCGGCAGAGATCGTATTAACGCCGGACGAACTAGCTGAAATCGACAAGCTGTTTCCGCGGAAAGGCGCCGTGAGGGGTCCGCGTCATGATTATGATCGCTCGAAAGAACTGAACATCTGAAGGAAAGTGGACACGTTCAAACGTTCAACGTTAGAAAAGGTTCCTTGCGCCACTCTACTCGGCGCATGGGCAGCCCGGCGGCTCCGCCTTTCACAACGCTGCAAGAGAGAAAAGCCGTCCTGAGATCTAAATAGGATTAAGGCGTTGAACGTTGAACCTTTGAACTGTTGAATGATCGAGATCAGAGAGATTCCGGTACTGCCATGACCTCGCCGCATCTGCAGGTTCTAAATTCTTTGCTGCCAAAAAATTTATCGTACGCTTTGGAGACCGGGTCGTCGGCATAGTCCTTCACGGTGAACGTTTCTTCGTGGAGCAAAGCATCGCATTTCTGGCAGTACCAGTGAAAGCGGTCAGTCTCGCTCTCGCGCCTCTTCCGTTCTGAAATCAACGCAAAGGCATCGGCGGCAAACCGGGGAGAATGCGGCGTGCCGGCAGGAGTATAGATCATCGCTCCTTCCGGGATCACGGCAACTTCTTCTTTGCCCTCCGGCGTGCGGTAATGTAATCGCATTTCACCTTTGATCATGTACATTGTTTCGTCACTCGGATTGATGTGAAACTCGCTGCGGTACTCTCGGCCGCGCGCGATGAAGACCAGCGTGTCCGGATGCTGCCAAAGAACTCGAACGCGTTGGCCGCTTTCCGATAGCTGCCGGGTCTGCTCAAGTAAATTCACAATTGGCATCTTCTCCATTGGTGTTCTCCTTTGGCGGCGGTCAGAGAAAATATCATAGGCCTATCGCCGGCTTGATACAATTTGCCACCGCATACAGTCAAACTTGTGTTGAGTGCTGCGAAGCGGCTGAAGCAGATTTCGAACCGAGTCTTTGCATTACATCCACGAAGGCGTCAAACTGGTGAAACTTTTTACTGATAGAATTACCGTGCAACGCCTCTGGAATTTTAGAACCCTGCGCTCGCTCAGACATCGTAACTTCCGTCTGCTCATGGAAGGCGCCTTGATCTCGAGTTCCGGCGATTTTATGCAGAACATCGCTCAGAGCTGGCTCGTCTGGGAGCTGACGCGTTCGCCGGTCGCGCTCGGCGTGATCGCGTTTTTCGATACCCTTCCCCGCCTCCTGGTTGGGGCGGTCGGTGGCGCGATTGCGGACCGCTTCGATCGTCGCCGGGTCCTGCAAGTTACTCAAGCGCTGGCGATGACGCAGGCGATTATCTACTGGCTCGCGGTGGAGTTCGAATTCATTGAGTTTTGGCACATAGCAGGCCTGGCGTTCTTTTTAGGAGTGGTCAATACGATTAATCAGACGGCGCGGCAGTCGCTGGTCAATAGTCTGGTGCCGAAGGAGGAGTTGCTCAATGCCATCGGCCTGCAATCATCGGTTTTCAATTTCTCCAAAATTTTAGGGCCCTCCGTCGGAGGCGTGATCATCTCGTTCATCGGCGTAGCCGGCTGTTTTTTGATCAATGCGCTGAGCTTCGTCGCGCTTCTGTTCAATCTCTATCTAATGGATCTGCCGCCGTGGGAGAAACGCCGGGATAAGCAAAGCTTGTTGGAGGACATCGGAGAAGGATTCCGGTACGTCAGGGACAATCGCCGAATCCTCTACATCGTCGGTATCTCTTATGTAGTGGCTCTGTTCGGTGCGCCATATAATCGCTTTGTCCCGGTCTTTGCCACCAACATACTACAAGTCGGGCCGACGGGATTCGGTCTCCTGATGGCTGCGCCTGGACTTGGCGCCACCGTAGCATCGTTGAGTCTTGCTACGGTGAAGAAGCTGCGCGTTGGCGTTCACGCGATCTGTTACTGTGTTCTGGGGTTTGCGTTTTCCCTGATTCTTTTCGCGTTTTCTCAGTCATTTGTCTTGTCACTGATTTTTCTAGCGATGGTAGGTTTTAGCCAGATAGCCGAACGCGCCCTGTCCAACACGGCTATACAAGTTGCCACGCCGTCGCATCTGCTGGGGCGAGTCTTAAGTTTGTTCTTTATGGATCGCGGCTTGTGGTCTCTGGGCAGTGTTATTATCGGTACAGCCGCCTCGGTGATCGGCGTCAATTGGAGCTTTGGCGTTTGCGGCGCCGTCTGCGCGATCGCCGCATCCGCA
>JAJONK010000117.1 GCA_021323355.1 Deltaproteobacteria bacterium | reverse complement strand
GGATCATTTTCTTTGACATCGCCGCTTCTAACTTCGGTTCTCGATCCATCGCTAATGCCCAGCTGAATTTCGACTGGTTGAGCTTTATCGTCCCTGAGGAGATAGATACGCGCCCGCCTGGTTCCCCCGCCGGCCGCGCCACTTCCACGTACGGCGCTTTGACGGCTGGTCCGCCTCTCGCCCACCTTTGGCGCGGTTCGGCTCTGTTCGCGGCGCAGAAGTTCCTGCGCTTCTTCTTTCTCCTCAGGCGGTTTGAAGCGCATTGCCATATTCGGGATGGTCAGAACATCTTCTTTTCGGCTGACCAGAAATTGCACATTGGCAGTCATACCGGGTTTGAGCAGCAACTCTTTATTGTCGATGCGGACGACCGCTACATAGGTCACCACATTTTGCACGACAATGGGCGCATTGCGCACTTGATGCACGCGCCCCCTAAAGCGTCGCGACGGAAAGGCGTCCACCGTGAACGTGACTTCCTGCGCTTCTCTAACGTTGCCGACATCCGCCTCATCGACATTGGTATGAACTTCCATTCGCGCCAAGTCGTTGGCAA
The DNA here is from genome assembly GCA_021323355.1 of Deltaproteobacteria bacterium. Lineage (GTDB taxonomy): Bacteria > Desulfobacterota > Binatia > UBA9968 > UBA9968 > WHTF01. The sequence goes on along the minus strand of JAJONK010000117.1, from coordinate 6,722 downwards.
TCGTAAACAGCGTCGGCGCCTGAAGTGAAGCCGCCACCGTTTGACCGACATCGACGTTTCTTGAGATCACCAGTCCGTCGACAGGCGAGCGAATCACCGTGTTATTGAGATCTACTGTCGCTTGCTTCAACGAGGCTTGAGCCTGCGCAGCTTGCGCCCGGTTCACCTCCACTTGGGCAACGGCGGCGTCGTACGCCGCCTGCGCGGCGTCAAGATCGCTTTGCGCCATCAAGTCTTTCGTTCTCAGCTGCCGGTTGCGCTCGAGGGTACGCAACGTGTCGGCGACGCCAACCTTACTTTTCTCGATATTCGACTGCGCCGCGAGCAAATTCGCGCGTGCCTGATCTTCGGCAGCCCTAAATTTGTCCTGATTGAGTTGGGCAACAATCTGCCCGGCTTTTACTTTGGTGTTGAAATCGGCGAAGAGCTTTTCGATGGTTCCGGAGACTTGGCTGCCGACTTGCACAGTGACCACCGCCTGCAGAGTTCCGGTTGATGAGACCACCTGGGTGATACTTGCTGTTTGTACCGGCGTGGTAACGTACGGGGGTTCTTTGGGGCTATCGCTTAGCTGCCACCAGCCGGCGCCACCCAGCCCGATGACGCTTGCCGCTGCGATCCATGCGATGGCTTTTTTGCGATTCACTATTTTTCTTTCAAGCCTCGGAAAACTTTCGCGGCAAAATCATTCGGATCACGCTGACTCATTCGGCGGTAAGTTAATCCGGTAGTTATCTCGGCGTTGGGTTCCTGATCCTCGATCACCTGCTCCAGAGTCACGCGAAAGCGAGAAACCGCAGGGGTGCCGGACATTTCAGCTTCGGTCTGGCTCACGGTTCCCTTAAGATAATAATTCAGCGCGTGATCGTTGATCATCAAGGTCACCTTACCGCTTTGCCTGAGATTATTAGCCGTTGAGCTGTTCTTCCACAGCGCCATATCGATAGTACGTGGATTCTTGGCCACCATTTCGTAATACGACAGTAAAGCCGGATGAGGCCAGCCATATTCATCCACCGTGAAAATCGGGATGATCTTACCTTCATAGGATTCCACATCCCGTCCATCCAACCGGCTCAATAGCTCTGCAGTCAACTCATTGCCCAGTACTTGCGACATTGTCCATCCTTTGCTACGCCTGCTCCCTGAACTCCAACTCCTGCCTTTTGCCGAAGCCCTGCTCGTTATCGATGAAATATAATTTCTCAGGAACGACGCAGTAAAATTTGACTTTAAGAAAGGCCTGGTAAAAAACTCCGCTGCCGGGGGTCGTGAAAAGCTTAATCACCTCAGGATACTTGCGCGCATAAACGGCCATCGCCTTGGTTTTCTCGAGAGTTGAATCCACCAGCAGCCCTGTTCCTTCCAGCTGAATTCCTTTAATCCGGCGCCAATCCTTGTAATCCTCTTGGATCGTGACTGCAACTCGAGCGTTGACAGCGAGATTTTGACAGTGGCGCGATTGCGGCGCCGAAAAAAAATAGAGCTTCCATTCTTCACTGGCATAAAACACCGTGGCTGCCCACGGCACCTGGTTGGCGCAAGTCGCCAATGTCATGGTGTTATGAGTCTGGAGGTAGTGGATAACCTGCTGCTTTAGATCGTCAGGCATAAAAGCCACGGCACCAAATGAGCATAGGATTTATAGACGCTCACAGGGATTGCCGCAACAATGGAGTTCTACGTAGAGCGCCAAGATCACGAGCGCCGACACACAACATCGCCACCTTGATCTCGTAGATAATCGAACGCAGCGATTTTACCACCTTTTCGGCGGACTCTAATGCCGGCGCCAGCAGCGGTTGACCTAAAGCGGCCATATCGGCCCCGAGAGCTATGGCTTTCGCCATGTCCAAGCCGGAGCGAATACCGCCGGAAGCGACCAGTGTCATCTCTGGGAGAACTTCCCGTATCGCAATCAGAGATTGATCGGTTGGAATACCCCAGTCGGCAAACGAGACATCCACCGGTTGCCCGGCCTTGGCGGCCCTGGAGGCTTCGACCGCATACCAAGAAGTGCCGCCCTTGCCCGCGACATCAATGGCTTTGACGCCCGCACGAGCAAGCCGCACGGCAACTTCGGCCGAGATGCCGCTGCCGACTTCTTTGGCGACCACCGCTACCTCCAGATCACGACAAATCGCCGCTATTTTAGCCGTCAAGCCGGAAAAATTGCGATTGCCCTCGGGCTGGACAGCTTCCTGGAGAACGTTCAGATGTAAAATTAGGGCATCGGCACCGATCATTTCCACGGCGCGTCGACACTGATCCAGACCGTAACCGTAATTGAGTTGAACAGCACCGAGATTGGCGAGCAGGAGGATGTCCGGGGCAACTTCCCTGACTTGAAAAGATTCTGCGGCGGATGGTTCCTCAATGGCGACGCGCTGCGACCCGACCCCCATCGCCAAACCGAGCTCTTGCGCCGCGGCCGCAAGGTTGCGGTTAACAGTTCGCGCCAAGCTGAAGCCGCCAGTCATCGAGGAGATCAGTAAAGGCGCCTTCAGTCGCTTGCCCAGAAAGGTTGTCTCGGTGTCGATTTCGTCTATGTCGAGATCGGGCAATGCATTGTGAACAAACGTATAGGAACCGAGACCGGATCCTGTTGGACTCAAAATCGTTTTGCTGTCGAGACACAGCTCGAGATGTTCCTTTTTTCGCTGTTGGGTCTTGGTGAGAGCTTTATTCTCTCGGCGGCTTGGCATGTCGAGCAAAGCAGCGCTTTACGACTGCTTTTTGATCCGCTGGCTGGCCTTGGCGGCCGCCAGCGTGGTGGTTTTTCCGGCATCAGGATGACGACTCATTCCTTCGTCATCCCATCGATGAAATAGTTTCACATCGATGCCGAACTGATCCAGGATACGAGTGACTGTCTGATTGATTACGTCATCCAATGTTTTAGGACGGTGATAAAAAGCCGGCACCGGTGGAAAGATAACCGCCCCCATTCGGGTCAGCGACACCATCGCCTCGAGATGCCCCAAGTGGAGCGGGGTTTCCCGTACTACGAGGACAAGCTTTTTGCGCTCCTTTAATACCACATCAGCGGCGCGCACTAGGAGGTCGCCCCCGAGCGAATGCGCAATACCGCTCATCGACTTCATCGAGCACGGCGCGATGACCATGCCTTCAGTGCGAAAGGAACCGCTCGAGATGCTGGCTCCGACATTGTTAACGTCGTGAACGACATCCGCCATCGCCTCGACATCCTTAGACGAGTACGGAGTCTCCACCTGGATCGTCATTCGACCCGCTTTGCTCAAAACCAGATGAGTTTCGATCTCAACCAATTTCGCCAGGATCTCGAGCATGCGAACGCCATAAATAGCGCCGGTCGCTCCGGAAATGCCAACGATCAGTCGCTTTTTGTTATTCAATCGTCAAACTCCAAGACCAAGCGGTCACCATCCTTGACAGAGAGCGCATCTTTTATTCGAACCTGGGCAACGACTTCTATTTTGTCTTTTGGATAATCGACCACGGCAGGAAGTAGTACAGCTCCCCTGACCGTTTCCTCACCGTCGGCCAATCGTTGTAAGCTGACAAAAAAAAGCCCAGCGCTACAGAAGCCGGTCGGGACCGGCGCCAGTGGCACCGCCGCAACCTCTCTCTGGATTTGCTCCCACAGCCGCGCATCCTGCGGCGTTGATGGCTGCAGATTGAGAGTAGCCGGGTACGGCGCAAAGCCCAAACTTTCCCGAAGCGCTTCCTGCACCCAGTCTAGCGCCATAAATTTGGACGCTTGGCCCAGGTCCGAAAAAATCACACCTTCGATTCTGCGCGACACTGCGGCGTCCAATAAACAAATGCCGGCTCAATGGCCAGAGAGCGATGCCGCCTTGCCGCCGCGACGAACCTTGACCACCTCAGCCAGAATTGACAATGCAATTTCGGCCGGTGTCTCGGTCGCGATATCCAGACCTATCGGAGCGTACACACGCTCGATGACTTCCTCGGCGATTTTCTCCTCGTCACGGAATCTTTGAAAGCAGGCCTTGATTCGGCGCCGGCTACCGATCATACCGATGTATTTCGCTTTACTGTGAAGGATCTGGCGCAGACAAGGTTCATCATATTTATGTCCGCGGGTAATCAGGACGATATAACAGGATGGAGTAATCCTCATCTCTTTCAACATTTGCGCCATATCACCAACCAGCACTTCATCAGCCGCCGGAAACCTGTCGCGATTGGCATAAAGGAGGCGATCGTCAATGACAGTGACGTGAAAATCTAGAACCTTGGCGATTTGAACCAGAGGCACAGCGATATGGCCGGCGCCGACAACGATCAGCTTGGGCGGCGCCAACATGACTTCAAAAAAAACCTGAAGTCTTCCGCCCTCGGGTATTTCAATTAGAACGAGCTTGGACTTCTCCCCGCTTAGTATCGCCTCGCTCTCACGAACAATTCGCTCAACCGCGCGCGAATCGCCGATCGTCTCGGTCTCGGTAATACCGTCCACTACCAGGCATTTAGCGCCGGCTTGAACACGGTCGCTTCCCTCCGCTTCGACGATTGTCGCAAGAACAGCGGATAAGCCTTGCTCGCTGATCCGCACCAGTTCTTCAGAAAGGGCGCTCATTCCTTGGCCGCCGGCTCCCGATCGCGCTCTTCCCACCAAGGATCGACAAAAATATTCATGATCCCGCCGCAAACAGCCGGGCTGTCGGACGAAATGTCATCGAGCAGATCTACACGCACCATTCTCGGTTTGCGCGTGCGGATGACTTCAATAGCTTCGCGCTTGACGTCTGCCTCGCCGCAACCACCGCCAATGGTGCCGAGAATTTCTCCCCAGGCCGTGACCACCATTTTCGCGCCGACTTCTCGCGGAGTCGAGCCTTTGGCCGAAACGATAGTCGCCACCGCGACTGTTTCGCCTTTGTCGAGAAACTCTTTTACCTGATGATAAACCGAGTCTTTCTTCTTGGCTTCTAAAGCGGGGTCCTCAAAGCACGTTCCTTGACCTGACATGATTTTCCTCCGTGGAGACGATTTCAAGCCACCATCTTCTGTAAAGTGCGCCCCAAAGCGACCAAACTGTTGAGATTATGAACTGACAAAAATAGATCGATGTACGGCAAGGCCGCCTGCATTCCCTTGCACAAGGGCTCATAATTTTCGCTGGCAAGCAGCGGATTGAGCCAGATCACTTTCTTACATCGACGCTTTAGATCCTGCATCTGCCGCTCTAGTAGGCTAACGTCGCCCCGGTCCCAACCGTCACTGATGATAACGACGATGGTTCGGGAGGTCACCATGGCCGGAGCAAAATTTCGGTTAAAGGTTTGCAGAGAACGGCCGATGTTGGTCCCGCCGGACCAGCCCAAAATGCTGCCGGAGATCTGCTCCAGCGCATTGGCAATATCCTTGGTGCGAATCAGATGGGTGATACGGGTAAGCGAGGTGCTAAAAACAAACGTCTCAACACCCCATAGCTCATTCTGCAATCCGTACATGAATTGAATCAAAAACCGACTGTAACAATCCATCGAGCCGCTGACATCACAAAGCAGCACTACCTTGGTTTTTTTGATGCGGCGCTTGCGGTTGACCAACTCGACCACGTCGCCCCCGTATTTGATGTTTTTTCGCAAGGTCCAGCGCGGGTCCACTGTGACCCCTTTGCGCGAGTGTTTCTTGCGCCGGCTGATTTGGGTGGCTATTTTCGTGGCAATCAGCAAGATTGCGCGGGCGATCGCGCGACTCTCCTCGACACTCATTTCGCTAAAATCTTTGCGGTTGAGCAACTCTTGGGCGCTGTAGGTCGGGATCGAAAACTCGTCCAGATTCTCCAACTCGACATTCTCTTTCGCCGGCATTTCAGCAAAGGCTTCATCCAACCCCTCCTCCTCGCCGCCTTCTTGCGCCTGAGATTCGGTGGGCGTTCCTTGAATCTCGAGCGTTTCCATCGGCACCCGCTCATAGTTCTGTTCGCGCCAGAAGCAATCGAAGACCATGTCGAAGACGGGAAAATCCTCCACTTGAGAAATCAAATTGGACCGCAGAAGAGCGCGAAAATCCTCCTTCTCGCCGATATCCACCAGATTGAGCGAGCGGGACGTGTCGATGACTTGGCTCAAACTTACCTTCACCCCCAATTGCTTCAGAGCGCGCCCGAAGGCGAGTAAATTGGCCACAGTACCGTGTCCACGCACCCCCGCAAAATTGTTGACTGCAGCTGCAACGATTTCTGGAGTAATTTCCATATCCGCTAACTCATCAATTCGGGCGAAGACCTGAGCAACGCATCCAAATTGAGATGTTTTCCTTCGATTTGCTCTTTCAGATGGTGTAGATCTTCTCGATATTTGAATACACAGCCCATCGTTTCAACGACGGTCTTGTCGTCCAATCCCTTTCGGTTGAGGGCAATCAGAGCTGTCGCCCAATCCAATGTTTCGGCCACACCCGGCCTCTTGTAAAAATTCATCTCGCGAACCCGCTGCATAAATGCGCAGATCTGCTTGGCCATTGCCGGCGCGACCTCTGGAAACTTGGTCGAAATGATCTCCAGCTCCTTTTCAAAGGTTGGATACTCGATCCAATGATAAAGACAACGTCGCTTTAGGGCATCATGAATTTCGCGCGTCCGATTTGAAGTCAAAAAGACGTAAGGCCGCTGCTTCGCTTGTACGGTGCCAATCTCGGGGATGGTGATTTGGAAGTCGGACAGTACTTCGAGCAAGAAGGCTTCAAACTCGACGTCGGCGCGATCA
>JAJONK010000116.1 GCA_021323355.1 Deltaproteobacteria bacterium | reverse complement strand
CGCCAAAACCGCTCCGGGAAATCAGTCATGATTCCCTGAACACCCAATGAGGCGAAATCTTCCATCTCTCGCAGTTCGTTCACTGTCCACACGAAAGCATCCAGCCCTAACTCCCAACCCGTTTGTAAGAACTCGCGGCTCGCAAGTTCTTTCTGCACGTGCAAAGACGCAGCTTCAATTTCTGCAGCTATCACGAATGGGTTCTCTTCAATGCCGGTACCGTAAATCACACCCAACCGCGCTTCTGGCCCCAGTTCACGCACCCTGCGAAGGCAATCGTAGTCGAAGGAGGAAATAATTGTTCGATCGAGATAATCGTAGTGGCTAAGAATGAAGAGAAGCTTTAGTTCAATGCCGGGCGGAGAACCCGGGTATTGTTTGATATCGAGGCAGAGGTCAGCCTCGCCGCCGATCAGCGCAACAACCTCCTCCAAAGTCGGGATCCGTTCCCCTTTGAATGCGGCTTTTCGCCACCCCCCGGCATCCAATCTCTTGAGCTGCTCTAAAGGCGTGCGGTTAACGATACCTCCCGCGCCGGTGATCCGAACAAGCTGCTCATCGTGAAAAATGACCACATGACCGTCGCTGGACAATTGGCAGTCCAACTCGATCATATCAGCACGGGCTTCAATGGCTTTTTCAACAGCTAGGCAGGTGTTTTCCGGGAAGCTCCCAGACGCGCCGCGATGGGCGATGCGCAGAAACTTTGCCATACATAGGAAGGTTAGCAGACGATGCGTGAATTGAAACCGCGCGATGGCTGTAGTTAGGTTCGGGAATCCGGATCAGTCAAATGAATTAGGAACTCCTTATTGCCTTTGGGGCCGAGCAGTGGTGATTCGGTTACATCTTGAGTCGTAAAGCCCAAGCTTGTCGCCGACTGCTTGACTTCTTCGATCACACGCAGGTGTTCTGCACTAGATCGGACCACGCCACCTTTGCCGACCTTGCCTTTGCCAACTTCAAACTGAGGTTTAATCAGCGCGATTATCTCGCCTCCGCGCGATAGTAGAGTCTTAACTTTAGGAAGAACCAAGCGTAACGAGATGAACGAGACATCGATCGTCGCGAAGGCCGCTAGGCTCGGCAAATCAAAAGCTTCAAGGTAACGTATGTTTCTCCGTTCCAGAACTACCACACGTGGATCGTTTCTGAGCGTCCAATCGAGCTGACCATAGCCGCAGTCGACCGCGTATACCCGGCGCGCGCCATGAGATAACAGGCAATGCGTAAACCCGCCGGTTGAGGCGCCAACATCCAAAGCCACTTTATCCTTTATGTCAATCTGAAATTGGCGAAGCGCCTTTTCCAGTTTCAAGCCACCACGACTCACATAAGGCGAAACTGCTTTAAGCCGGACTTCGGCGGTTTGATCGACCAACGCGCCTGCTTTTGTCAACGGTTGTTCGTTTACTAGCACTTCAGCTGCGAGGATCCTGCGCCGTCCCTCTTCACGGCTGGAGACTAATTCGCGCTGTACCAGCAAAAGATCTAGGCGCTCCCTCTTTCCCATCCCTCTCTACTTTTCCTTTTTGCGCGCCGCACGATCTGTAACGCCGATTGAGCAATGCCCTCCTTGTCGAAGCCGCATAGCTTTCTTAATTCGTCCTGAGTCCCGTGCGTAACGAAGCGATCGGGCACGCCCAGACGCCTAACCTCTACTCCGGTGATCCCTTCTTCAGCCATCAATTCCAACAGCGCGCTGCCGAAGCCGCCGACCACTGTGTGATCTTCCACCGTGATCAAACGAGGGACGCGCAGCAGCAAATCTCGGAACAGAACTCGGTCCAGCGGCTTGACGAACCGAGCGTTCACCACGGCCGCATCGATTCCCAAAGAAACCAGGTCCTGGGCTGCTCTCAACGCCGGCATGACAGTCTGGCCCACGGCCGCGATCACCACATCGCGTCCGTCCCTGAGCAGTTCAGCCCTGCCTATTTCTAAATTTTTCATCTGCGCTTCCATTTCGACACCGCAGCCCTCGCCTCTTGGATAACGAATTGAAATAGGCCCCGAATACTCAACCGCAGTTTTCAACATATGTTGCAGCTCATTCTCATCCTTTGGCGCCATGATGACGATATTTGGAATCGAACGCATATAGGCAAAATCGAAAACGCCGTGATGCGTCGGGCCATCCGCGCCCACCAGACCGCCGCGATCGAGAGCAAAGACGACATGCAAATTTTGTAAGCAGACGTCGTGCAAGATCTCGTCATATCCTCTTTGCAGAAAAGTTGAGTAGATCGCCACGACCGGTACGAATCCCTCGGTCGCCATGCCCGCCGCAAAGGTAACGGCATGCTGTTCGGCAATGCCGACATCGTAAGATCTGTTCGGAATCTCGCGCGAAAATTTATCGATTCCTGTCCCGCTTCCCATCGCTGCGGTGATACCGATGACTTTGGGATTTTCCTTCGCCAGCCGAACCATCGATTCGCCGAAAATATCCGTGTACGTTGGAATCGCACCTTTGCCTTTTTTCGGTTTCCCCGTAAGAACGTGAAAAGGAGTCACGCCATGAAATTTTACCGGCTCTTTTTCAGCAGGCGGATAACCTTTTCCCTTAGTCGTCATGACATGGACTAGAGTTGGTTTCTCTATCTTCTTAACGTTCTCCAGAGTCGTGATCATCTCTTCGATATTATGACCGTCGATGGGACCAACATACTGGAAACCAAGGCTTTCAAAGAGAAATCCAGGCGTCACCAAGCCGAGAAAAGATTCCTTAACTTTTCGCGCCAGATGAAACAGATTTTCGCCCTTAGGCAGAGTTCGTAAAAGCGTGGAGAGATTTTTTTGCAATCGCAGGCCAGCATCGGTAGTAAATTGCTTGCTCAAAAACGACGACACCGCACCGACCCGCGGATCGATGAAGATGGCGTTGTCATTGAGAACCACAATCAGATCCTTCTCCAAATGCCCGGCCTGGTTTAAACCTTCGTAAGTCAATCCCGCGCTCAAGCCGCCATCGCTGATTACCGCAACCACCTTGCGGGAAGATGACTCGAGCGTCTTCGCCTCGACCATACCGAGCGCGGCTGAAATGGAAGTACCCGCATGGCCCGCGCCAAAAACGTCATACTCGCTTTCATCCCGACTCAAGAAACCACTGAGACCGCCAAATTGGCGGATGGTTGCAAGTCGGCTGCGGCGCCCGCAGATGAGCTTGTGCGCATAGGCCTGGTGTCCCGTATCCCAAACGATCCGATCTTCGGGCGTGTTGAACACATAGTGAAGCGCAAGAGTAAGCTCCACGGCGCCGAGGGTGGAAGCGAAGTGTCCGCCCACTTCTGAAACAACCGAGATCACTTCCTGACGTATTTCGGCTGCGAGTTGATTGAGTTCATCAAGCGTCAAACCGCGAATGTCTTTGGGGTACTCGACACCGTCAAGCAAGTTAGCCATTTATGAAATACTCTCCTCTGCCGCTCTCCCTTTATCCTGGACAGCCCGTGCAATGACATGTTTTGCGATCGCCCGGAGCGGTGCCGCGCTCTCGCCGAAGGATACCAGCTCCCGATCGCACAACTTCAACAACTCCTGCAAGCGTTCGGTCGCTTGAACGATTCCGACCACTGATGGATAGGTTGCCTTCTTGAGCTCATTGCGACCCGACTCGCCGCCCTCGCCAGCAATCGTTTCTCCGATATTATCGAGAACGTCGTCAGCGATTTGAAAGGCCAATCCTAAATACTCGCCGAATTTGGAAAGCCTTCGCAACTCACCAGTCTTTGCACCCGCAATCTCGGCGCCGATGCGAAGCGCGGCGAGAATCAGCGCGCCTGTCTTTCGGACATGGATATACTCGACCGTAGCAAGGTCGACATCTTTGTTTTCCGATTCTAAATCCACTGCCTGGCCGCCGACCAAGCCCGCCACACCGGCTGCATGGGATAATTCGTGAATTAGCCGGAGCACCAACTCGGCAGGCAGCCGCCTGACTTCTGGACCGGAGATCAAATGAAAAGCCTCGGTGAGCAGACCATCTCCCGCCAGCAAAGCCATTCCTTCGCCAAACACTTTATGTGCGGTGGGTTCGCCGCGGCGCAAATCATCATTATCCATCGCCGGCAGATCGTCGTGAATAATCGAATAAGCGTGGATCAACTCCACGGCGCAGGCAAACGGCATAAGCTCTTTCTGTTTGGCGCCAAACATTTCACCCGCCGTTAATGTGAGGATCGGGCGAATTCGTTTGCCGCCGGGAAACAGCCCATATCGCATGGCCTTAAGAACTGCTTGCGTCTGTCCGCCATAGACCTTCAGAAACTGCTCGAGAGCGCGATCGATGGCCGTCCGCTGCGCTTGAAGATAGTCGGCCAGTTCAGACTGAGTCACCGGGTTGGATCCTCATGGACGTAATGGCGGTGAGCAGGCTCGTTAAACTGCGTGAATGTATAAAAAGCAAATTACCTTGCAATTTACCCTGACAACGTTGGTTCTTCAATGCAATTGCCGTCATTCTCCTTGTGAAGACAATGCCCTCGCTCTGCCAGACGGACGCAGGTCTCGCGGCTCGCGCGCCGCTACAGTGCTTCCGTTCCTACCGAACAAGAGAAAAGCAATTGCGATAGCGCCCAAACCCGCCCAAACCGCCAACCAATACTGATTCAACACACAGAATCCGAGCGGCAAAGCGAAATTGATGATGTATACCGAAATTGCAAATCTCAGCTCGCTATGCGGCGCTGGCGCAATTTTGGAGAGTATGACGAATAGCACTAACCCGGTAACACCCCAACCGAGCAAGTTCATCCAGGGCATGCCGTAGTAGGTGCCGCTTTGCCCCCAGATCCAGTAACTGGTGACTTTGCTCATCGCTGGGTCCAGCAAAAGATCCCACGCGACCAAGAGAGCCGTGGCGAGAATTACGGCCGAACGCCCGTCTCTGCGCTGCCGCGCAATTACCCAGCAGGCCCAACTCATCGTGAACCAACTCAATGGAATCAAGAGCGGCACGCGATCGAACAATTTAAAACCGAGCAGCGCGGTATAGGAATACGCACCAAATGGGAGTCCGTACGTAGTGCCAAGTAGTTCGCTGACAAGACTGATCGAATAGATCAAGGCAAAGGCCCATAGACCGCTCTGCCGGTCACGCAAAACCGCTTCTGCCACGACAGCAAGACCGCCGAACAGCATATTGCCGACGGCAAATCCATAAAAAGCCCAAGTAAAAAAACGTGCGCCTGGGTCGAGTTGTATCAGAAGCTCGGGGCGAGAAGTGAAGATACCGTAGCCCAGCAAACTAGCAGCGACGATGGCGCCCTGGACGATTAAACACAGCCATGGGATATAGTGCATCGGGCAATCTCCCTGCTACGATTTATATTTCTCCCAGATTACCTGAGTTCTGAATGCCGCCAGACCCGATGAATTGGCGCGGCAGACCATGGCCGCATCAATCGAGCCGGGATAGAAGCGATTACGTGAAGCACCCCGAAGAGTATGACCCAAAGTTTACGCGCGCCTGTCACATAGCTCCGCTGGTCCCAAGCCGATGACCCTTTATGCAGGAGAAGTGAACCGATTTCGGCATAAACATGCCGCGCCGCCGCCACGGCGCAAGCGGAACGAAACGACAAGTGCCACAAGCCGGAATCTCCTGAAAGATAATACCGTTCCGCTTCCTGAAGGAGCCGCTTCGTTATTAGCGCCAGTTTTGGGCGATTTTTTACCGCGGCGATCTCTTCCGGCTCTACACCTGCTTCTTCTAACCATTTCAAAGGCAGATATATTCTACTCATTGATGCGTCTTCGGTAATATCCCGGGCGATGTTCGTAAGCTGCATTGCAATTCCAAGGTCTGCTGCGTGCTTAAGCGCCTGCTCATCGCGCAGCCCCATTACGTGAGACATCATTAATCCCACTGTTCCGGCCACGCGGTAACAATAAAGTGCAAGATCATTAAATGTCTGGTACCGGGTACCACGAGCATCCATCGCCATCCCTTCGATTAGTTCCAATGCATAATGAGCTGGAATCGAATAGCGTTGGACAATGTACTGCATCGCGATAAATACCGCTTGCTCCTGAGCGGCCCCAGAAAAGACCGACCGAGTGGCCTCAGAGAGCTTGGCCAGGCGCTGTTCAAGTTGTTCGCGACTCTCCTCCATTCCCGCCCGGTCCACCTGATCATCACAGTAACGGCACCAGCCATAAAGAAAAAAAGCCGCATCCCTGGTGCCCGAATCAAAAAGCCGAGCTGCGAGCGAAAAACTTTTCGAACCTTTGGTGATCATCCAGCGGCATTCGTCCAAGGCCGCTTTGACTTTCGGCGACATTGCTTCAGGCATAGGACAATCTTTGCACCTGGTTGGAACTGCGTACTACCACAGCTTTTCTGATGTCATCCAGAATAAGCCCGGCGGTGGCCTTGGCAGAGTTTACGACCCCAGGAATTCCTGCCCCGGGATGGGTCCCGGCGCCGACAAGATATAAACCGATGAGATTTTCGTCACGATTCTGAACCCGAAAGTACGCACTCTGCATCAAACGAGGTTCCAGTGAAAACGCCGATCCAAAATGGGCATTCAGCTCTGATTGAAAATCCTGCGGGGTAAAAATCCGTTGCGTGACAATCTCATTGCGCAGGTTTGGAATGTAATGCCGCTCAAGATACTCTAGGATTCGCTCGGCATAACGCGGCCCTTCCACGCTCCAGTCCACCGACAGCTTGCCCAAATGAGGCACGGGGGACAGCACATAGAAGGCTTCGCAACCCGGCGGCGCCAGCGACGGATCGGATCGTGTCGGCGCATGCAGGTAAAGCGAGAAGTCATCTGCCAACCGACCGCGGCGGAATATGTCCTTCAGAAGCTCCCGGTAACGCGGTCCAAAGATGATGTTGTGGTGTTGCAGGTTTGAATACTGGCGACGCGTACCGAAGTAGATCAAAAACAAAGACATGCTGTAAGACATGGCGGCCAACCTTTTGCGCGTGCGCTGAATTTTCGGCTCGTGACGCAGAAGGCGATCGTAGGTATGAACCACATCGGCGTTACTGGCCACTAAATCACACTCGTGTGTCTCGCCGGTTTTGGTCGCGACCCCCACAACACGCCCCATTTCCGTTCCAAACAATGAATTAACGTATAGATCGAGGTGGTGGTAAACGGATTGCCGCCGACGAGCAGAGGGTGAAAGCTAAAAAGCTGCCGAAGATGCGGATCTTGAATAAACTTAGCGACAATACTATGCACCGATCGATAAGCTTTGAGCCGGAGGAGTTGTGGCGCTACCTTCGCCATACTCGACCAATCCAGAAATGGTACATGCGCCAGCTTCACATATCCTTCTTCGAAAACTCTCTCGGAATATCTCAGAAAACTCTTGTAACCGTGCAGATCCCCCGGTGCTTTGCTGGCGATCTGTCGCTCGACATCGGCCAGGTCGGCCGAATAATCGAAGCTGAAACCGTCCTGCCAGAATAGACGATAAAAGGGTTTAACCGGCAGCAGCGTGACATAATCAGCCATTGATCTTGCTGCCAAGGTAAAAAGCTCTGTTAAACAATCGGGAGCTGTAATCACGGTTGGTCCGGCATCGAACGTAAAGCCCTGGTCGCGATAAACATACGCCCGGCCTCCTGGCTGATCGCGTTTTTCAAAGATTACCGTGCGACAACCGGCTGCTTGCAAACGGATGGCTAGGGCGAGCCCGCCGAAACCGCTTCCGATGACAGCGGCAGAGACTCTATCCATAGGCAACTGCGATCTCCTCGCCGAGCTCTTGTAAATCTTCAAAAGCACGTTTCGACCAGCGTACGTTGGCGCTGTCAAGGCGCTCTTTTAACTGTCGAAACGCGCTGTCCAAATAACCTCGGGCACAGACACGGACCCGTTCTGTAAGGTTATGCGCCTCAGACCATGACTCGAGTTTGCGCGCATCCGGTAAACTGCCGACTGCGGTACAGAACTCCGCATACGCTTTGGAGCTGCTGCTTTGTGCGGCGCATGCCCAGACCCATGAGGGCCGAGATAATCTAAGATCTTCATACCGCTTGGCTGGTTCGCACTTGCCGATGAGATTACCCAAATCATCGAACATCTGCAGCGAGACGCCGAGGTCCTGGCCGAACTGATCCAGAATCGACAAGGCACCTTCCGATGCTCGTGCAATGGCGCCGCCCAGAATGGTGGCAAAGCCCATCAATGCGCCGGTCTTGAGTTTCATCGATGCCAGGCAAACTGG